>JALTHX010000069.1:0-12443 GCA_027076005.1 Caldisericaceae bacterium | reverse complement strand
ATCATGCGTAACGATAATCTCCGTAACACCTTTATTCTCATTAAGTTCCTTTAATATTTTCACGATTTCAAGCCCTGTTTTTGTATCCAAATTCCCTGTCGGTTCATCTGCAAATACAATTACGGGGTTATTTATCAATGCACGGGCAATTGCAACTCTCTGCCTTTCCCCGCCTGAAAGTTGAGCTGGCAAATGCTTTAATCTTTTCCCAAGCCCGATATTGCTTAAAAGTTTGGTTGCTCTTTTATCCGCCTGTTTTAAGTCTCCTGCAGTATTATATATCACAGGAAGCAAAACATTTTCGAGTACCGTAAGATGGGGAAGCAAATTAAATGTCTGGAACACAAAACCAATCTTTCTGTTTCTTACCTCAGCAAGTTTATTTTCGTCAAAAGAGGAAATGTCCTCCCCGTCCAGATAATATTTTCCACCGGTTGGCACATCCAAACAGCCAAGAACATGCATAAGCGTAGATTTACCGGACCCGGAGGGCCCCATTATAGAAACAAGCTCCCCTTCTTTTACTGCTATAGACACACCCCTTACGGCCTGCACCTTTATCGGTCCGAGGTCATACGTTTTTTTAAGATTTTCCGTACGAATCACTTCTTGCATAATAGTCTAACCTCCACCTTTCTTAGTCCCGCCAAACGGATTCTTATTCGTTTCAATCTTCCGGAATATGTTTGTATCCGGAATTTCAAGAATTTCATCCCCTTCTTTCAGCCCTGATATGATTTCAGTATAATTATCAGAAGAAACACCTATCTGAACAAAGCGTTTTTCAAATTTGCCATCAGGTAGTGCAATTATCACATAGCTTTCTCCGTTTTCAGTTGCAACAGATTCAATTGGCACAGAAAGAACACCTTTTTTCGTAGCAGTAGTGATGTCAGCAGTTGCACTCAATCCGTCCTTTATATTCAAATCTGATTTGGGGAGCGTAACTTTCACTTCATAAGCTTGTACTCCCTGGTTTGTTATGCTTGTTGTATATGCAACAGATTCCACCTTTCCACTCAACGTTTTATACGGAAAAGCATCAAAGGAAATCAACGCATCCTGTCCCTCTTTTATGTTAATTGCATCAATCTCATCCGCAAAAGCATCCAAAACAAAATGTCCTGTATCTCCTATGATTGCAACCACTGCCCCAGTAGAAACCATATCTCCATTGTCTGGTTTCAGCAAAAGCACTGTTCCGCTAATAGGTGCAGTTATTGTGTAATTATTCAACGTTTCCTGCGCAATTTGAAGATTTGCATAGGCCTGCTCCTTCTGAACTCCAGCCTGCTGTACCCTTAAATTATTTATATCCACTTGCTCTTCAGCGTTTTTTAAATTTGCCTGTGCCGTTTTTAGAGATGCTCCAGCCTGCTTTACCTGCTCCTCTCTCACACTTAACGTATCCGTGAAAGAAGAAGTATTATTTTTTGCAATTTCCAAATTATTTTTAGCAGCATCCAGCTGAGATTCCGCAAGCTTTACCTGGTTCCCTGCCTGCGCAACCTGTGCATCTTTGGCTGCTTTCGCCTTTAATGCACTTTGATAATTCTGTTCTGCAATTTGCAAAGCAATTTTCGCCTGCTCCACCTGGTCTTCAGATTGAGAAACCTGCTCATCTGTTGGAGCACTATGGTTATTCAGCTTATCCAGGTTAAGTTCTGCAACTTTTACATTACTTTCTGCAAGACTCACTTGATTTTCTAACATTTTTATATTTTCATCTGGAGTATTGGGGTTATCCGCCGCTTGCTTCAAATTCTCTTTTGCATTGTCCAAATTCAATTTTGCCTGTTTAACTTGCTCTTCCGCTTGAGCGATATCGTCATCCGTCGGCCCCGACTCTTTAAGGGATTTCAAATTAAGTTGAGCAATTGCAAGGGCAAGCTGCTGGTTTTTGAGTTGCAGTTTTGAAATTTCAATGTTCTGCTCTGTTGTATTACTATTTTTTATAGAATCAAAGTTCGTTTGTGCATTCTCAAGGTTTATTTCTGCCTGTTTAACTTGCTCTTCCGCATTCTTCTCCTGTAAAGCGGAACTGTCGGTTTCCTGAGCAATTTTTAAATTTAATTTGGCAATATTTAATGCAGACTGAGCAGATTCCACGTTCGCCTCCGCTTGCGTAACGGCAACGGTAGGGTCAACCATCTTTGCAATTTCGTAGTTAGAGGAAGCGCTTTTGTATGCACCCAATGCATTTTGATAGTTGAACTTGGCAGTTTTAGCATCTATTTCACAAAGTTTATCCCCTTTTTTAACAGTGCCTCCTTCTTTAACAAAAGCTTCCACAACTTCACCTGAAACCTTGGAAATCACCGTAATTCTCGGTTCGGTTTTTACAATGCCCGAAAGGCTCACGATGCTCTTAATGTCTCTTTTTTCGACTTTTACAATTTTCTTTTCAGAAAGGGCGTTTTGCTTTTTCTTACTTGCACACCCAACAAAAACAGCAGAACTCATAAAGAACACTAACACTGCTACCAACAGTTTCTTTTTCATATGCACCTCCGCATAACTTTTACCATATAATTATTTTTACTACATAATTGTGAAACCAATATGAAATTATAAATATATTATTTTATATATTATAATCCAAATAAAAAATACAACAAATTATTCCGACATTTAGTAATTAAATCCCTAACAAAGCGGCAAAAAGATATTGTTAATTTTTAATTTTTATTTATAATGTATTTATGCTGATAGGTGCAATTGACAAGTTTACTTTAATTGATTTTCCGGGGCACATCGCTGCAATTATATTTACGCAGGGGTGTAATTTTCGCTGCCCGTTTTGCCACAACCCTGAGCTCGTACTGCCTGAGAAATTTGAAAAGCCGATACCGCTAAAAGAAATATTTGCATTTTTAGAAAATAGAAAAAAGCTTTTGGACGGCGTTGAATTCACAGGTGGAGAACCCACCTTACAGAAGGATTTATTAGAAGTAATGAGGAAGATAAAGGAAAAAGGATATGCGATAAAACTCGATACAAATGGAACGGCCCCTCATATCCTCAAGGCAGCTTTCTCAGAGAAACTCGTAGATTATGTAGCAATGGATGTAAAATCATCATTTGAAAAATACGAGAAAATTGCAGGCGTCCCTGTTGATACGGGAAACCTTAAAAAAAGCATTGAGATCATTAAAAAATACGCTCCGGAATATGAATTCCGCACAACCGTGATAAACGGATTCCATAACGAAGAGGAAATAGAAAAAATTGGCAAGACTATTGAGAATGCAAAAAAATACTTTATTCAGAAACCTCACTTTGACAAAACAGTTTCAGAAAATTTTTCCCGCCCACCGTTTAAGCCCAGCACCTTAGAACAATTCTGCAAAATTATAAAATCACACAACGTAGAGAACTGTGCAATCAGATAAACCATTTTAACCGAAAGAAATACTCGATTTTATGAATACCGCAAAAGGAGTTTTAATTTTTTATGCATAGCAAGAAAGAAATATAATTTATTGCTTATCTTTATATAATGTTTTTCTCAAAACTAACATATTTCTTTTATAAAACAAGTTTTTTAATTTCATCGGGTATAGGCAGGTTGTATTCTTCCGTAAATTTCTTTTCCATCTTCTTAAACAATTTTCTTGCTCTGCTGGGTTTGCCCATCTCTATATAATGTTTAATCAGCATAAAAATGGCAGTTTCATTTAATTCATCCTTTTCAAGCACTTTCTTTAAAAGCTCTTCTTTTTCGTCACCTTCTGCTTTTTGAGAAGCCTTTACCAGTGCATTGACATAAGAATTCAACAGATTATCCCTCTTCTCCATCGTCCAGTCATCGTACAAGTTCTCTTCAAGGAAATCCCCTTTATAAACATTTACTGCTTTGAGAAACTGCTTTTCCTGCAAGAAATTTTCAAACTCAACAAAATCAATTCTCTCCACTGAAGTGGGGTTTAGCCGATACATTCCAAACTTTTTAACAATTGTGCTTTCTACTCCATTTGAAGAAAAGAGTTTATTTAAAACAGAAACAGCAACATATACGTTGTGTCTTGCAGATTCCAAAGAAAGGTTGGGATATAAGCTATCAATTATTCTATCCATAGAAACAAAACGCGGGTAATTCGCAAGAAGGAATTTGAAAAATGTCAGTACTCCCTTCCTGCGAAAATCCTTATAAGACAAAAGTTTGCCACGGACGCTTACCGAGAAGTTACCAAATGTGTTTATAACGAGCTTTCCCTCAACTTCCATTTCTAAAATTTCTCCGGCGTATTTTTCTATAATGTCCTTGTCGAGAAAAAGCATTCCCTTATAACCTCTCTTCATTATTTCCTCCAATTGTCCAAAAAGGTTTTCATTGAGGGCAATTCTTTCCATAAGTTCAAGATTCAGCAAAAATGCAAAATCGTTCCCTTTTTTAAGTAACGGGCGAGCACGTTCAATGTATTCAAGGGCGTTTTCAAAATCTCCTTTTGCAATGTAAATCTTTGCAATGTTTTCAAGCGATTCCCCCATAAGAGCGCTACCTCCCATTTTTTCCGTTATCCAGCAGTCTATCTGCGCTTCCTTTAATGCTTTCAAAAAACGTTTTCTTTTACGGAGCAAAATACTTTTACCCATATGTAGCGACGCCGCAACAAAAGGATTGTCAGGAGAATCTTTTTCGATTTTTTCAAAAACCTTTTCAGCCTTTTCGAACTCTTCCCTCATAAGCCACATAAAACCATACTCTACATCAATATCAGGAATACGCTCTGTCCAAACCAACCTATCGGTAATCTCGTATGCTTCTTTAAATTCCTCCTCTGCACTTAAAAATTCCCCGAGTTCCATATTGGCCATTGCAAGATTAACATAATAACGTGGGTCGACAGCAAGATTAAAACCTTTTAACATAGAAATCAGCATCTCAGAAGTTTTCCTTGCTTCATCAAACTTACCTCGCCTAAACTGAAAAACAATACTGTACAAATTCAGAATTTTTGCTCTTTTTAGCGGGCTTTCAATGATGTTCAACTTTTCTATAAGCATATTAACAATTTCTTCTGCCTTATCAAGCCGCCCACTAAAATAATAAGCTTTTGCGGCGGTATAGTAAAAAACGACTGTTTCCGCAAACGGGACATGCTTTGCAACCTCTCTCATCTTATCTACAGTAGAGATTGCATCCTTGTATTTTCCCCTGCTAAGTAGCGCTTCTAACTCAATGCTCAACGCTTTGAACTTAATCTTGTCATCCGCATTGTTCTTTACAACCTGCTGAACGATGCTTATTGCTCCTTCGATATTTTTTCCTCTGAGTAAAACTTCCGCTTTCATAATGGCTATTTCAGGAATTACAAATAGTTTTTTAGAAGGGATTTTGTCCAGCAGGTATTTTATTGTTTCATATCCATAGGGCATTTCAGAAAAGAAATTGTTTTCCTTTGCAACATCTCCGGCAGAATCGAAATCACCTATCTTGATATAATAAACAATGCTTTCAATAGGATTTGTGCTTCCAAACAAACCTCCCAGCTTTCTGAGCAAGTCCTTCCTGTAGGGACTTCTTTCAAATTCCCCCCTTAAAAATTCTCTGAATAAGCTGTGCAGCTTAAATCCACCGGAAATTTTATAAAGGAAAAGCCCTTTTTTTGAAAGTTCATCAAGAAGCATAAACTCTTTTTTTGATAGATACCCTCTAAGTTTAGAGGGATATACTGCACGCAGCGGAGCAATTTTAATCAAAAGCTTTTTCGTTTCATTATCTAATGAAGAAAAGATCTCTTCAAAAAGCCACTTATAGTTTTCCTTGCCAAGTTTTCCACCTTGCGAAACAATTTTTGCTGCTGCAACAACTCCTATCGGCCAACCTTCAGTTTCACTCAAAATTAGCCTATTTAAATCTTTTTTTTTACGTTAAAATACCTTAAAAGTTCCTTTATTTCTTTCTCATCAAAATAAAGTTTTCTTTCGGTAATAATGTCTCCCTTCTTTAGAAGGATTAGTTTTTCCAATTCGAAAGGAGGTTTTTCTTGAGAAATAATAATGATATGAAGTTTAGGCAAGTTTGTAGAAAAAAACGGGGCGATAAACTGCATAACCTCTTTGCTATCCGTAACATTCTGAAAATCATCGAGAACAAGATAAAGGTCCTTCTTTAACTTTTCAAAACTATTTACAAATAAAACGGAAAGAAGATATGCCCTATCCGTTTCATTTAGTAATTTTCTTAAAGGTATTTTTACGTTTTTAAAAGCCTTCAACAGATATAGCGAAAATATGTTAAAATCCTTTTCTTGCTTAGAAAGTGTTATATACACTACTCTGCCTAAGTTACTGTTCCTTATATAATTAGTAACTGCCGTCGTTTTGCCGCTCCCGCTGCTGCCTATAACAAGAAGGAAATTCTTTTTAAACCCTTCCTTAATAAGTTTATCCACCCTGGGGCGCTGTATCGTATAAGGAGTGGTATCGGGTAACTTTAATTTCGATTTTACAATTTCATAGTCATCCATATTATATTTTAGTAAAAAAATAACTTTTATAAAACCTTAAAATTAGTAATATATAAACATATGAAAATTATAAAGTATCTAGAAAACAATGTTTCTCTCGTACTTTTAATCGGAGTTCCTTTTGGATTGATCTTCCCCTATTTCGGTTTTCTTAGCTGGACTTTAAAATATATTCTTATGTTTATTCTTTTTGTGTCGTTTCTTAAGATAGATTTCGGGGAAATCATTTTGTATCTTAAAAAACCGCTTGTGCCCCTGTACGTAACTTCTATGAATATGTTTCTCGCCCCTGTTATCGTTTTCCTGGCCTTTTTTCTTTTTATAAGGGATAACCACTTTATTGCTGCAGTACTTTTACTTGCTGCAGTCCCTTCAGGTGTTGCCTCCACTGCAATGACAGAACTCATAGAAGGAGATACATCCCTAACAGTTGTTATTACTATCTTCAGCCACTTCATTGCCCCTGTCAGTATTCCGATTTTGTTCTTTCTATTAATGAGGAAAGTTGTGCATCTGAACTATTTTGGAGTTTTCCTTACTATGGCCGAGCTTATTCTTATACCACTCATTTTGGCAGTACCGTTTAAAAAGTTTTTTAAAAAGGCCACTGCTTTGTTCATCAGAAGAAGCAAATCAATTACCGCATTGCCAATGTCATTTCTCTCACTTATTGTGCTTTCAATCAATGCAAAATTTATTTATACACACCCCGTTACAGTGCTAAAATACCTTGCCCTTGTTTATCCAATTTACTTTTTCTTCCTGCTATTCGGCATTTTAGAGGTTCTTTTCCTCGATAACAAAAAGAAAATTGCTGTGTCAAACTCAAAAACGTTTATGAATGTTTCTATCGGCATAGTGCTTGCAATGCAGTTCCTTAGCCCTCAAACAGCTCTGATTATAACGCTCGCACAAATACCGTGGCCAACAATGCTTGGGCCTGCAAATTTCTTAATGAAAAAATTCAAGTTAAAATCTTAAAAATAACTTATGCCAAATATTTTATGTAACCTGTTTACACTCCAGAACAAGACTCACCTTTCCGTATAAAAATGCAAAGAAAGCACTTTTGGGCCTGTATGTGTTGCGATTACCGGGCCAAGCCGCGTAAGTGGAACTTTCCTGCCAAATTCTTTTTCACACTCTTTTTTGTACTGCTCAGCTTCTTCAATATTGTCTCCGTAAATTACAGAAATATATTTTAAACCCCTCTTAGCAACAACCTCTTTTGTAAGTTCTAACATTCTTTTTTTCGCACGCTTTATGGTACGCGGCTGCTCAAGCGCGTCAACAAAACCCTCGTGGAAATACAGAAGCGGCTTTATTTTAATCATTGTTCCAAGCACTGCCTTTGCCCTGCCGATTCTACCGAGCCGAGCGAGAAAATACAAATCACCTACAACAAAAAATATATTCATTTTATCACGGATAGACGGGAGCGCTTTTATTACCTCTTCTTCGCTTTTTCCCTCTTCATAAAGCATTTTGGCAATTTCCAGAACCTGATAGCCAAGCCCAAGAGAATTGAACCACGAATCAAAAATATATATATCGGAATTTCCAAGAGCTTCTTTTGCAGCGTTCGCTGCATTTACGGCACCGCTCATCTCCGCGGAAATTAGTGGGGAAATAATCGAATATCCTTTTTCCACAAGCGGCTTGTAAGCCCCAATAAAATCATCTGCTGAAGGCTGTGCAGTATCAGGAAGTTCACCGTTTCTTATCCTCTTATAATACTCGTCATATCCCATATCCGATAACTCTTTATATACCTTGTCGCCAAATCTCACATAAAGAGGTACAATCGTAATATCATACTTTTTAATTATTTCCTCGGGCAGATAGCATGTTGAATCTGTAACAATTTTTACCTTTTTATTCATTTTTAATCCCCTCCTTTGTAATAAATACAACTCCCTAAATGTAGAGTCCAATTATGCAACGATTAACACAAAAATCTTTATGAATTATATAAATGCACTGCAAAATCAGCAATAATATTTATCATAACACTCCCAGCACAGCAAACGATACATACGTAAGCAAAATGCTTAAAGAAGCCCCTGCAAGAAGTTGCATAAATGTGTGGTCTTTAAGCTTAATTTTACAGTGAAAAACAGGGACAAGAAAAAGAAAAGACAATGCTCCTTTCAAGCCAAAACCAATAGTAAGTGCAGTTGCAGGCCCGGCAACACCTGCTCCATGGCCGGATGCCTTATATTTAAAAAACTTATTTATTACAATGAGAAAAATTACATTTAGTAAATAAGAAAGTGATAGGGCAGTATATACATTATGTAGGTTTTCTATGGCAAGCACAACAAAACCAATAGGATAACTTATTACATCCAAGATAAAGGAAAGTTTGCGCTCGCCTTCATAATCTCCGGGATGCTTTATCAAGTAAGTCCATGCAAAAAGCGGGATGACACCAACAAAAATAATAGCTACGAGAAATAAATTCAAATTATGTAAATTCTGTTTAAATAAATATAACATTAAAAAGGAAAAGATTGCTACAACAGGAACATCAAATAGAAAAGTAAGCGCTCTTTCCATAACCACCTTCTACTTAACTTTTGGCAGCCATATGCCGGTTTGTTTTTGATATTTTCCTTTTTTGTCTTTATAAGAAATCTCGCATTCTTCGTCAGATTCAAGAAATAATACCTGTGCAATTCCCTCATTCGAATATACCTTAACGGGAAGCGGTGTAGTATTGGATATTTCTATAGTCACATACCCTTCCCACATTGGCTCTAGGGGAGTCACATTTACAATGATACCTGCTCTTGCATAAGTGGATTTCCCCAAAACCACGCAGAGTACATCGCGCGGAATACGGAAATATTCAACACTTTTCCCTAGCGCAAACGAATTAGGTGGAATAACACACTCTTTGCCTTTAAAATTTACAAAACTTTCCTCTGAAAAATGCTTTGGGTCAACAACAGTTGAGTGGACATTTGTGAAAATTTTGAATTCATCGGCAATACGCATATCATAGCCGTACGAAGACACACCAAAAGATATTACCCCTTTTGATACTTGCTTGCTTGCGAAAGGTTCAATCATTCCCTTTTTCGACTGTTCCTTAATCCACTTGTCAGGTTTTATGCTCATAAAGCAATTATACAATAAATGCGGTTTATTAAAAAATACTTGAAAAACTTTTAAAGATAGCCTTTATAATAACATTTTCCGGTATAAACTTTACATCATACAAGTTTATAACAACGGCTCTGTTGCTGCGTACATATTTTCTGCCTGGTATAAAAGCTTCCCGCGGCGTTAATGCGTTGTGCAATCTTTTCCTATTCGTATTGAGAAGAAGTGTTGCATGGTATAAAAAACCTCTAAACTTTTTTGCTGCAGCACAACCGGAAACTTTTTTCCCCTTCATTGTAACTTCACCATGAGTACCCACTTCCGCATACACGCCAAGCCCCGTTAAAGCATTTGCAATTGCGCTGCTGAACATTTTCATACTTTCCACAATGTAACGTGAGGGCATACTTTGCTCCTTTATATAAATCGCTACATTCAAATTATCAACATCGTGAAAAACCGCTCCTCCCCCGCTTATTCTCCTCAGCACGGGAATACTGTTTGTTTCGCAATAATCTCTATTTACTTCAAGTTTTTCGCACTGATACTTTCCCAAAATTACAGAATCGCTATTCTTATAGAAGCGTACCGCTTCATCCATTGCGCCTTGCCCGATAAGGTAAAGCATCTTTTCATCCATTTTCAAATTGAAAAATGGATCAATCCTTCTGCTTACTATGAATTTTAATTTTTTCATTAAATTCATATTATATGAAATTAGGAAGGAGTGCAAACAATATGAAAAGAAAAATAAAAGAAGAAATAGTATCAACCGGAAAAAGACTTTACGAACGGAGACTAAACGGAGGTTACGGAGGAAATATATCCGTATTGGACGAAGGTGTTATATACATCACGCCCTCAGGGACACCAAAAGATGTTTTAGACTACTCCGAAATTGTTGTAATGGATTTTAAGGGAAACATTATAGAAGGACAAGAGAAACCCTCTTCAGAGATGCTGTTTCATATTATACTTTACAAGGAAAGGCCTGACGTAAAAGCTATTATTCATGCACACCCCCCTCTTGCAACCGGGTTTGCAATTGCAAGGCGCCCGATAACAGAGGCAGTTCACGAAGAAGCAGCTGTTCTTCTGGGCAAAGTGCCCGTATTGCCCTACGAAATAACAGCCTCAAAAGAACTTGCTAAAAATGTAGGTAAGGCGTTCAAAAATGTAAATGCGGTATTGCTTGCAAATCACGGGGTAATTACAGTAGGCGACACACTTGAAAAAGCGTTTAGAAGAATTGAGGAGCTTGAAAACCTATGCGAGATGCTACTTGTTGCAGATGCATTGGGAGGTGCAAAAAAAATCCCGTTAAGAAAATTGTTAAAACTGTTTGAAATGATGAAAGTTAGGGAAGGAAAAATTAAGGTATAAATTCTTTTAATGTGAAAGTAACATTTTTTTCAACACGTTTTAAAAGCAGGTGGGGTATTTTCGCATCAAAGTAAAGATTGCGATGTTTTTTTCCAAAATCAACAACAATATGATAAACTTCGGCTTCTTTTTTTCCTATCCTGATTTTCTCTTTGCCTAAATTTTTCACCTCACAAACATACTTAAGGGAAGTATAGGGAAAATAATCATAAAGATAAACATCCGCCTGAGAAAAATCCATTCCTTGAAGTGCAAAATCCAGTATATCGTCAGGGTAAAGCGGCGTTTCCTTTTGCAAATAAAACTCCTTTGTTTTTCCGCCCCGTTCTATTTGTACTTTTATCTTATTTAAAAGAAAGTTAATATGAACATCTGACGGTGCTTTATTCACCATAAAGCGCGCGGTTTCACTAACAGGCGAAAATGTATTTTTATCAAGGCATACGGTAGTAACTTTTACATCCGAGTGAACGCAAACAATATTATTTTTCGTTTGAAAATCAACGGTTTCTTTCCCCTGAGGTTTACCGTTTTCGTCAGTTACCTGATAAAGAAGAGTGCCCTTAGAGGGGTAATTTTTACCACTGATACGAATTGCCGGGAGATCTGGCACTTTTTGCCCACACCCTACAAGAAAGGCAAGCAGTATTAAAAAGAGTAAAAACTTCTTCATAACAATGCATCTTTATATTTTTTTACAGATATAAAAAATAATGGCAAAGTAATAACAAATAGTACTATTACAGTGTAAATCAAAATCATTGGGCGCATCTTCTGAAAAATCACGGCTGCTTCTGCCACTGTATGGATAATAGAAATTAAAACATAAAATAGCACGCCTGTTTTGATGGTCTTGCTAAAGCCATAAAAAATAAGTACGGTTGCTGCCATTTGGAATGCAATTATGATAAGCCATTCGGTAATTTCCAAAATTGAATAAGAAGAATGCGGAATAATCATAATCATTGCTCCTATAAAACCAAATCCTGCACCCGCAGCAGCAGCAGTAAACAAATTCCACTTATCAGAAAGAGCAGGGACAATCTTCAAAAATTCCTGAAAGAATCCCGCAATCAGTGCAATTGTTGTGACCCCCAAGACATAGTTTCTCTCAGTAAGCAGGCCTGAATCTACTATAAGAGATTGAATAGGATTTTGCACTAAGAAAACAAATATAAACATAAGTGCCCCTGCAAAGAAAACCAATACGGTTTTTCCCTTCACTACAAGCCTTGCGTCGTACAGGCTCAACAAAAAGAGTGTGTAAGAAAACAAAAACACTATTAAAATCAATTTGGCTATTATCACATCCATAAATATATTTTACCATTTTGCTTCCAAAATCAAAGAGTTCGAATTGCCTCATCAAAGATACTACGATCTTTGTCAAGAGGAAAAACATAAGTTTTTATCCTTTATTTTGTCTCTTTTATCGGGATCTATGTCAAGGTGTTTGTACTGGGACTTATTTAGGTATAT
>JALTHX010000068.1:0-12455 GCA_027076005.1 Caldisericaceae bacterium | reverse complement strand
AGAGCGCGGATTAAGTCCGCCATAGAAAGAGAATTAATGAATTACTTTTTAAGATTGGATGACGAGAGGCTAAAAGAAATCACTATTGTACGTATCGACCTTTCCAGGGATTTGCGTTATGCAAAAGTTTATTTTACAATCCTTGGCAAAGAAGACCAGAAACAAGAAGTACTTGATGCACTTGCAAAAGCCTCTAAAAGAATACAAAGGGATATTTCGCACAGGCTGAAGAGTATGCGTTACGTGCCTTTGATTTCATTCCATTTTGATTTGTCTTTGCAAAAAGGTGAAAAGGTGATGAAATTGTTAGATAAAGTAGAGAAGGAAATTGAAGAGAAGGAAAAAAATGAAGAGGAATAATACATTTTTGGAAATCGGAGAAGTAATTAAAACACATAATGCATTTGCAATTTTTAGCCATATGAACGCAGATGGCGATGCGTTTGGATCCCTGCTTGGGCTTGGGCAGTCGCTCAAGCGTATGGGGAAAACAGTTTACTATTTTCTCCCCCAGCCCGTACCGAGAAGATTTTCCTTTTTAAAAGATTATGAGCTTATAAATAAGAAAGAATTGAAGGATGTGGAAGTTGGCATTTTGGTTGATGCAGCGGATGTGGATAGGGTAGGAGTACTAAAACAATACAAAAAAGATTTTGAAGTAACTATAAATATTGACCACCATGAAACAAATGATTATTTTGCGGATTTTAATTACGTAGACAAGAATTCGCCATCTACTACCTGCATTATTTTAAAGATTCTTGAAGAAAACAACTTTCCTATAAATAACAGTATTGCAGAATCATTGTATACAGGTGTTCTTACTGACACGGGGGCATTTAAGTTTGCTAATGCGAGCTTTGATGCATTCGAAACGGCAGGTAAGCTTGTCCGCTACGGGGCAAAGCCGGATTATATTGCAAAAATGTGTTTTGAGGGAGATACACTTGAACATTTGAAACTTACCGGTATTGCGCTTCAGCGTATGGTATTGCAGCGCAATGTGGGTTTCTCTTATGTTTTATATGAGGACAGAAAAAGAATCGGTGCAAGTGAAGAGGATATGGAAGGGATTATCGATTCTATGAGAAAGTGCAAGGATGTTCAGGTTGCTGTTTTATTTAAAGAAGCGAACAGAAACGAAATAAGAATTAGCTTTAGAAGTAAAGACGGGATTGATGTAAAAAGCATTGCCGTGAAGTTTGGCGGTGGCGGGCACATCCCTGCGTCTGGCTGTACGGTAAAAGGTAACCTGAAAGTTGTAATGAAGGATGTTATCCGCACCGTGCACGAAATGATAGGAAATGCCAGTGAAGTTAGCAGTTAGCGCAATTCTGTCGTACATTATTGGCGGAATTCCGGTGGGTTTCTTTGTGGGGAAAATTGCAAAAAAAGTCGATATAAGGAAAATTGGGTCAAGGAATATCGGTGCAACAAATGTTTTTCACAAAATTGGCAAGTTGCCGGGGGTCATAACTTTTTTACTTGATATGATAAAGCCTATTTTTGTAATGTGGGCTGTAAATATTTTAAGTGTGGTTCCGCAGCCTTTTATTCCGTTTATTGGTGCCGTATCTGTTTTTGGCAATTTATGGAGCCCTTTCTTAAAATTCAAGGGTGGCAGAGGGCTTTCTACGACAATAGGTTATTTTTTATATACAGTGCCGCGAGCGGTACCGCTAATTGCACTGGTCGCATTTATCATAACGGCGCTTACAAAGTGGAATCTGCCTGTTGGTGGATTATCGTTATATGTAGTGGGCCCTATTATTGCAGCAAAGGTTTACCGTTATCCTCGTTTTGTGATAATAACAACTCTTTATCTCGGGCTCTTTATTCTGATAAGGCAGCTTCCCTGGATGGTTATCCACCTAACAATTTTTTTTAAACGCAGGAGGCAAATGGTATGAAAAAAGATAGCATATTTGGCATAGTTGTTGTTGCTTTTATTGTATTTGTCATCATATTTGCGTTAGTAAAAGGGACGGCAAATAAAAAGGTATCCGTAAGTGCCCCGCAGGTAAAAACCGGAAGCAGTATTTCTGTAATTAGCCTAAACGGAGTAATTGGCGAGGGAAATTCCGCTTCTATTTACGGAACAACAAGCGGCATAACGGTAAGCGATGTAAAAACGCTGCTTAACGAAGCTAAAACAGACCCTTCGAAGGCGCTGATTATAGAAATAAATAGCCCCGGTGGCGCAGTGGAGCCTACGCAGGAAATTTATGATGCAATAGTTCAGTTTAAAAAAGAAACGGGAAAAAAGGTATATGTTTGGATGCGGGGAGAAGCTGCCTCAGGTGGTTACTATATTTCCTGTGCTGCCGATAAAATAATTTCTATGCCTACGACGCTTACCGGAAGCATCGGCGTTATAATGGAGCTTGTAAATTACGAGGGGCTTTTTGAAAAGCTTGGGTTAAAGGAAACCGTAATAAAGAGCGGCAAGTTTAAGGATATGGGCTCTCCGGTAAGGGAAATGACAAAAGAGGAGAAGGAAATGCTTCAAAACATTATAAATGAAACTTATCAACAATTTTTCAATGTGGTAGAGAGCGCGAGGCATATTCCGGAAAATGAGCTCAAGCAAATTGCTCAAGGACAGGTTTATACGGGCATTCAAGCAAAAAAGTTAAATCTTGTTGATGCAAATGGCAACTTTCAATTTGTTGTTGATACAGTAAAGAAAGATTTACACTTGAGCGGTTCGCCGCATATTATCAGACATACGGTTCAAAAAAGTTTTTTATCTTCTCTTCTCGGAGAAAAAACACAGCTTGAACAAGAGCTCGGTATTATTAATAACCTAAAGCCGATGAAGTTGCAGTACATTATGCAGCCTTAAAGAAGGAGGTTTTTTATGAATAAAACATTTGAACTTATATGGAAAACGATTGTAAATCCCAAAGAAGCGTTTAAAAGCGTAAAGGAAGAAAAACCTGTTTATGCCGCAATAATCTATCTTCTTTTATACGGACTTGTTTCTGTTCTTACCGCGCATTTTTTAGGCAAGGGAATTTTTTCGAATGCTCAAAACTTAGGTAATTTGCCTCAGGAAGTGCAACCTTTTATGAAAGGGCTTTTGTCTTCTCTATCAAGCCTTACTTCCTCAGCCCCGTTTTTTATTATTGGCCTTATTGCCCCGTACGTTAACGTATTTTTGTCCGTTGCCCTTTACGAACTTATTGCTCAATTTGTAACAAAACGTGCAAATGGGCTTGCGCTATTTACCTCATGGTCTTTTGCTTCGATTCCTATCCTTATCTATAAACTCTTAGCCCTACTTTTCTTTACCGCAATGAACTACACGTTGCCTTTTTGGATTGAGCTCATATTCGTCATTTGGGGAATAACGCTTTATATCATTGCAATAGGGGAAACATATCAGATAGATACAGGCAGTGCAATTGGTATTTACTTCACTCCGATTATTGCAATTGTCTTATTTATTATTCTTTACGTAATCCTACTTATTCCGGTCATTAGCGGTCTTATTAAAACAATTCCGCAAGGGGTACTTAAGCCTTGAAAGACCTCCTGCAGGATTTAAATGAACAGCAGAAAGAGGCAGTCCTTTATAATAAAGGGCCGCTTCTTGTTTCCGCAGGTGCAGGCTCAGGCAAAACGAAAGTTATTACATACAAAATTGCGTACCTTGTGGAAGAGCTGAATATTTCACCGTCTCATATATTTGCCGTTACTTTTACGAACAAGGCGGCGAATGAGATGAAAGAAAGGGTAGAGGCGCTGATTGGCGCACGTATAAGGGGTTTGTGGATTGGCACGTTTCATTCTCTATGTGCAAGGATTCTAAGAAGAGAAATTCCAATTTTAGGATATGAAAAGAATTTTACGATTCTGGACGAAGATGATGCAATTCGTGTGATAAAAGAGGCAACAAAGAATGCAAACTTTGATACGAAATACTTTGAACCGAAGAAGATAAAATACTATATTTCAAATATAAAACGTAGTATGCTGTCCGCCCGCGAATTTTCGAATATGCCTCACCAATATTTTGAGAGCGTTGTTTCTTCTATCTATTTAAAATATGAAAAACTGCTCAGGGAAAATAATGCACTGGATTTTGATGACCTCATTATGCTTACCGTAAAACTTCTGAAAGAGCATCCCGACGTTGCTTATTATTACAAAGATAAATTTAAATACGTGCTTGTAGATGAATACCAGGATGTGAACAAATCGCAGTATGCGCTTTTGAAAATTCTTACCGAGAAATATAAGAATATCACGGTTGTAGGAGATGATGACCAGAGTATTTATTCCTTTAGAGGAGCGGATGCAAGCTTAATATTTAAATTCAGGGAGGATTACTCTGATGAGAAAACGGTTAAGCTTGAACAAAATTACCGTTCTCCGCAAGAAATTCTTGATGTTGCAAACGAACTAATTTCTCACAACAGTGAGCGGAGTGGAAAGGAACTTTACAGCAAGAAGAGGTTGCCTGACTCTGTTAGTTTTTATGAAGCAGCGGATGAAATAGATGAAGCGCGTTTTGTAGTGAAAAAAATAAAAGAACTGAGAAGATACGAAAGTAAACACTTCAGCGATTTTGCCATATTTTATAGAATGAACTTCCAATCCAGAATTTTTGAAGAGTACCTCATAGAAGAGGGAGTGCCGTACCAAATTATAGGTGGTGTACGCTTTTACAGCAGGGCTGAAATCAAAGATATGATGGCATACCTGTCTGTCATAAATAATCCGCGTGATGACATTAGCTTTAAGCGAATTATAAATGTACCGTCAAGAAAAATAGGCCCCGTAGCGCTCAGAAAAATTGAAGAAGTAAAGGAGAGAACAGGGCTTACCCTGTATGAATCTCTTGAATATCTTGCCGAGAACGGGGAACTTGAAGGAGCACATAAGAAGCTATACGGCTTTTACAATTTGGTGAAAGAGTTGAAAGAGGATGCCCGAAATATGTCCATAAGGCAGCTTGTTGAAGAAATTATATCAAAAACTCAATACTACAACTACCTTATGCGCAAAAGTAAAGAGGAAGGGGAAACGAGGGTAGAAAATATAAAAGAGTTCATAAATGTTGTAGGCGAATTTATAAAAACATCCGAAGACACATCTCTTTCGGCATTTCTTAATCACCTTTCCCTTATAACAGATATTGATATCTCGAAGGAGGGAGCGAATAGAGTTACATTAATGACTCTGCATGCAGCAAAAGGGCTGGAGTTTCCTGTTGTTTTTTTAGTGGGGATGGAAGAGGGTTTTTTACCTCATTACAGGGCTTTTGAGTCGAGTAAAGAGCTGGAAGAAGAGAGACGCTTGTGTTATGTGGGTATTACACGTGCAAAGGAAAAGGTGTTTTTTACGTATGCATACAGGAGGTCCCGTTATGGTATCAGTGCGCCGACAAAACCTTCGAGATTCCTTTCTGAAATACCTCTGGATAAAACTGAAGAGCAGTATAAGGAAAAAACCGTAGGCATCGAACTTCATGTAGGCGATAAAGTGCTGCACAGGGTTTGGGGTGTTGGAAAAGTAGAAGAAGTCCATACTGAAACGGAAGCCCCGTGCGCAGTAATTGATTTTATAAAAATTGGCAAAAAGAAATTAGACTTAAGGTATGCGCCGATTGAAAAATTGGAGTGATAGGTTATGGAAAAAGCAAACTATTGTTTCGTATGCAGTAAAGTAAATCCGAAAGGATTGCACTTAAATTTTTCTTACATTGAGAGCGGTGTTGCAATTGCTCATTTTTCTCTTGCAAAGGAGTACGAAGGATACCCCGGTATTGTACATGGAGGAATACTTGCCGCAATTTTGGACGATGCTATGGGAAATATCGAATATTTAAAGGGGTTTGTTTCTTATACTATGGAGATGTATACTCGTTATTTGAGGCCATGCCATATCGGAGAGGAACTTACCGCGCGTGGTTGGGTGAAGCATATTCATCACAAGGTTGTAGAAACTGAGGGCGACATCAGAGATGCAAGTGGGAATATAAAGGTGCGCAGTAGAGGCAAATACTATATCGCAGGTAGGATAGAAGAAATTTAATACAATTTGGTTTCGCTTATTTATGAAGTATAATAGAATAGTTAAATTTTAGGGAGGGAAATTATGGACGATTTGAGAAAAAAGATTGATGAAGGGGAGAATTGGTACCAGCAACTGATAGAGAAAATTCCTGGTTTTGCAGGATATTTTGAGAGAGAAAAAAGAAGAACTGCAGATAAACTTTTAAGAGATTATCTTGCAAATAGGCTAAGGAATTCTAAGGATCTGTTGATGAAAAGGGCAAATGGGCTTTTCAAGGCGCATGATTTTGATACGTTAAATGAGCTAAACGAACTTGTAAAAGAATTCCAGATGGTGGTTGACAAAATTCAATATTCCCCGCAGGGGTACTCGGGCTTTTTTGGCGCAATAAAAGTTAATACGCCTGAGCTTGATAGGCTTTACAATATTGATGCCACTTTACTTAACCTTGTTACTGAAACTGAAAAAAAGGTAAGTGATTCTACAAAACCCGCCAAAGATGTGGTGAACGCAGTCAAGGAAGAATTAAAAAACTTTGAAAAAACTTTAACGGATAGGCTTGAAACCCTTTCCGGCGTAAAATAAAAAAAGGGGGGTATAAATATGGGAGTTGCATTAGAGATTATTCAATGGTTTGACCAGAGTGGCACCGAGATGGTGCATAGAATTCCTGAACAGGGCTCAGCTGACATAAAAATGGGAGCGCAGCTCATTGTTCGCGAAACGCAGAGCGCAGTATTTTTTAGAGACGGTAAGGCATTGGACGTGTTTGGGACAGGAAGGCATATTCTTTCCACGCAGAACGTTCCATTGCTTACAAAACTTCTCTCTCTGCCGTATGGCTTTAAAAGCCCGTTTCAGGCAGAAGTTGTTTTTGTCGACAGAAAGGTTTTTACAAATTTAAAATGGGGCACGGAACAACCCATACTATACAGGGATAAAGACTTAGGGATGGTAAGGCTTCGCTCATTCGGAATATACAGTATCAGAATAGTAGACCCGTATCTTTTTGTGAATACTGTTGTGGGAACGCAGGGGATTTATACTACTGAGGAACTTCAGAATTTTTATCGCTCTATTATCTTGTCGCGCTACACGGATGTGCTCGGCGAGGGGATTGAGTCAATATTTGATTTGCCTAAAATGTATGATGAATTTAGCGGTGTTGCAAAATCAAGGATTATGGATGATTTTAAAAAATACGGATTGGAACTGGTTGATTTTTATATTTCTTCAATTACTCTTCCAGAGGATGTTCAGAAAGTTATTGATGAGCGCACAGGAATGAATGCAATAGGCAATATGAATCAGTATCTTCAGTTTAAGGCAGCAAAGGCAATGGAAGAAGCTGCAAAAAATCCTACGCCGGGCGGCACGGCAGCGGCAGGTGCAGGGCTTGGAATGGGAATGGGAATGGGAATGATTATCCCCGGAATGATGCAGCAGGCAATGAATTCGAATAACCAGCAGAAACAACAGGTAATGATTAAATGCCCAAACTGTGGTTCAATTATTCCTGCAGATTCCAAATTCTGCCCGCATTGCGGCTATAAATTGACAAAAGACGAGGGAGATAAGAAACAGGAGTGATACTTCTTTTAGTTATACTGTGCTGGTTTGCTTGCGGATTATTGAGCTTGTTTGTTTTGAGGAGGGAGAATCTCCCTCCTGCTTATAGAGTACTGCTTGTTATGGAGGGGTTTATAGGCCTGATTTTCATTTTAATGTTTAAGGGAGGTAAGTAGAGTGAAAACTAAGAAGATATTCGCATTAATTCTAATATCTTTTATTTTTATAACGTTATTTGTTCCGTTGAAGAATGCATTTGCATCGTACAGATACAATGAATGGAATTCCGATATTACGGTACAGAAAAACGGCGATTTGCTTGTAAGGGAAGACTTAGTAATGTATTTTGGCTCTCATGACGGAGGGCAGGCGTATCATTGGTTTAAGCGCTGGATAAACCTTGACAAAATACAAGATGTCACGGATATCAAAGTGTATGAAAGCAAAAACGGGGAAGAAATTCCATACAAACTTGGGAATAACACTCCCGGAACTTATACATTTTACAGGCAGAACGGAGCTGTATATATAAAATTAAACTATGAGGCAAAGGATGCCGTAAAGCATTTTGTTTTGAAGTACCGTGTAATAGGCGCGGCACAAAAAGGTGCAATAGAATTTTTTGAAAAAGACACAATGGTACAATATTATGCAATACCTAAGGGAAATGAAGTTTCCATAGGAAAAGCATCCGTAGACATACATCTTCCGGAAGGGGTGTCAAAGGGCCAGATAAAAGCGTGGGGCTGGGGATTGCCCGTTGGCACCGGGAAAGTGCAGATTGTAAGTGGAAACGAAGTAAAACTTTACGGTGAAGATATTGCCCCGGGCGAGTTTATCGGATTCTCGGTAGTTGTTCCTAAAAATCTTATTATGATGCCAGCCGGTGTTACGGTGCACCCTGGAAGTGCTGCGGATATTGAAAAACGAGCTGCCGAAGAAGCGGCAAGAAAAGCAAAAATTGCCGGAATAAAAAATTTAATAGGATTTTTGCTCTTTTTGTTCATTGTAGTGTTTATGTTTCTTCAGTGGTATAAATACGGGAGAGATTATAAACTTCCCGAATATGCGGAGTATTTGAGGGAGCCTCCTTCTGATTTGACGCCCGCTGTCGTAGGTGCCTTGCTCAAACAAGGGGCTACGATAAAAGAAGTGCTTGCAACGATTATTGACCTTGCAAACAAGGGCTACATCAAGATGGAAGAAATCAAAGGCGGTTTTTTAAAAGGAAATGATTATGTATATACATTAAACAGGGAAAAGAGCCTGGACGGGTTGAAGCCATTCGAGAAAGAACTTATTGATTACCTGTTTGGCGAGCTTAACCAGGTGAAACTGTCTGATTTAAAGTATAGTTTCGCGCAGTTCCTTCCCGTTATATATAAAAAGATTAACAAAGAATTAATAGATAACGGATTCTACGAGGGAGGAAGCCCTGCAAAAGTGAAAGGAAAATATTTTGGCATAGGTTTCTTGATGGTATTCTTAGGGGTTTTCGGTATTATATGGGGTGCAATGTTAGGCCTTGCTTTTCTCGTATGGCCTCTTCTTTTAGGTGGCATCGTGGTGCTTGCGTTTGCAAATGCAATGCCACGCAAATCTATGAAAGGTGCTCAAGAGAGAATCAAGTGGATTGCATTCGAAAGATATTTAAAAAGTTTGCTAAAATATAAAAAGGCTGAGGAAGCCAAGGATAAGTTCGCTACTTACTTGCCTTTTGCGATTATATTTGGGCTGGATAACTCCTGGATTAAAGAATTTTCACGTGTTAATGCGCCTGCTCCGTTATGGTATATTCCTTACGGATACTATAACAATGCAGGATACGGTTATCCCGATAGGGGAGGCATCGCTTCCACGCAAGGATTTGGAGGAGGTACTCCCGGTAATGTGGCTAAAGGTTTTTCAAACGGTATGCAGGGTTTTTCCCTTGAATCCATATCTCACGGGTTAAACTCCTTGCTGAATAGCTCTGCATCAGTATTTACATCTACGAAAAGTTCTTCATCCGGCGGAGGCGGCGGATTCTCCGGTGGTGGAGGTTTTGGCGGTGGTGGAGGTGGCGGCTCTGCTGCCGGATAACTATTTTCAGGAGGATACATTATGATGGATAAAAAGGTACATTATAGAATTCTTACTGCATTGAAGGCGACATTGCTTATATTTCTTATCATTGCGATTATTACTGCAACAGGCGGATTCATTTATCTTTCTCAGAGCTTAAAAAACTTGCCCGATATTTCAAAACTTTCTTTCTCGCCGGAGCAGTCATCGCAGATATTTGATTATCAAGGGAAACTTATAACAAATGTTTATGCTTTTGAAAATAGAGTTTACGTACCTTTAAGTAAAATTTCGGATGTGGCAAAAAAGGCTGTAATTGCAGAAGAAGACGAAAGATTCTACAAGCATGGAGCGTTAGATTATAGAGGCATTATGCGTGCTTTGTGGGAAGACATACGTTACAGGCAAATTGTGCAAGGTGGAAGTACCATAACGCAGCAGCTTGCAAGAAGCCTATTTTTGAATATGGATCAAACGATTAAAAGAAAAGTTAAAGAAGCATTGCTTGCAATGAAACTTGAAAAGAAATTTACAAAGGACCAGATTCTCGAAATGTATCTTAACGAGGTCTATTTTGGCTCTGGTGCATATGGTATTGAATCCGCAGCTGAGATATACTTTGGAAAACATTCATCTGAGCTTACGCTTCCCGAGGCTGCTATGCTTGCAGGCGTGATAAAATCTCCTTCCCGTATAAATCCGTTTGTGAATATGAAAGAGGCAAAAGCGGCGCAGAAAGTTGTACTTGCTAAAATGGCTGACGTTGGTTATATTAATGAAAAAGAAGCGGTGGATGCATACAATGCTCCTTTGGAATTTGCCAAGGGGAAACAGATTAATGACAATATGGGATACGTAATTGACTACGTAAAACAAAAGGTAGCTGAAAAATTCGGTGATAAGATGCTTTACGAAGGAGGGTTGAAAATCTATACGACTGTAAGGCCTGAACTTCAGAAAGCAGGGACTGAGGCAATTAATAAAGTACTTACAAAAGCAGAAGATGACGGTATATTCCCAAAAGGCAAAAAGAATTCATTAGGTGTTATACAGCCTCAATCATCTTTGCTTGCTCTTGATACTAAAACGGGTGCGGTTCTTGCAATGGTTGGGGGGCGTGATTACAACAATACAAAATTTAACAGAGTATTTGCTCTGAAGCAGCCAGGCTCTTCATTCAAGATTTTTGATTATACTCCTGCTATTGCCGCGGGCTCTATTACACCTTCTTCCATAATTCTTTCTGCACCGTATCAAGTAAAAACTATAACTGGTATTTGGGAGCCGCATGAATGGATAGGTAAAGACAAGTATTTTAACGATATGAGTGTAGACAGGGCTCTTGCTCTTTCATCAAATATTTGTGCTGCAAAAGTTTCCCAGAGAATAGGTTTGGATACAGTTGTATACTATGCCAGAAAGTTTGGGATAACTACGCCTCTAAAGCCGTATCCCTCCGCTGCGATAGGAAGCTTTGAAGTAAAACAAATAGAAATGGCTGATGCATACGCCGCATTAGGAGATAACGGCGTGCGGCATCCTCCTTATATCATAGAAAAAATTGTATCACCAAACGGGCAAATTCTTTATCAGCATAAAGATAGTTCTTATAGAGTTGTTTCTCAGCAAGTTGCTTATATTATGAATAAAATATTCAGTTATGTAATGTCTACTGAGGCAAATGCCCGTATAAAAGGTTTGCCTTCAGCGGGAAAAACAGGCAGTACGGATGATTGGGCCAATGCCTGGTTTGATGGATATACGCCGAATATCTCTGTAAGTGTGTGCGTAGGGCCTGATTCAAAGGAAGTAACTTTCCCGGGCGTGCTTAACTCTGGTGCGCGTTTTCCTGCAATGATATGGCATGAGTTTATGCTTCAAGTAATGAATGATTTTCCGAAGGATAACTTTGTGAGGCCCGACACAGGGCTTGTGGATGCGAGGGTGTATAAAGATACGGGATATCGTGCTGGAAATAATGCTTCCCGAAAGGAAACAGCAGTTTACAGTTTTTTACCTGGCGCTTTGCCTCCAACAGACATTAGGGCAAATGGTGTTGTAACCGTAAAGGTATGCAAAGACTCCGGTCTTCTCGCTCCTCCCAATTGCCCTGAGGATTTAATAGAAGAGCGCACTTATTTAAAAGGTACTGAGCCTACGCAAACGGATCCACGGGATTTTTCCGGTACTCCTGTTAACCCAAATCCTCCGGAAAATGATAAGAACGTAAAACTTAAATTTTCAACTGATAAAAATGAGTATAAGGTTAATGATTATATTAATTTGAGCGCGGAAGTTTCAGGGATAGAATTAACCGGAATTAAGGTAACATTTTTTATTTATAATCTTCCGCTCGCAACACTTACCAGCCCTGTTAAAGATAATACGTACTCGTTCAAAGTCCGTGCTACGATGCCAGGGAAGGTAACTGTCGCCGCAGTGGTAAAAAATTCCAGCGGCCAAACTATTGCAACGGCGCAAAAAGATATTATTATAGAAAGCAAAAATCCATAATAGATAGAGGTGATTATAGATGCTTGATCCTAATTTAATCAGGGAGAAACCTGATTTTGTTAAAAAGGAAATACAGAAGAAGAACTCTGACCCGGTGCTTGTGGATAGGTTTCTTGAAATTGATACAAAACGTAAAGCACTGGTAAAAGAAATAGATATACTGAGGCACGATAGAAAGGAGATATCTCAGAATATCGGTAAAATGATAGCCGAGGGAAAAAACGCAGAAGATATCAAAGCACACGTGCGGGAGATTGCAAGTGAAATAAAGGAAAAAGAAAAAA
>JALTHX010000067.1:0-4300 GCA_027076005.1 Caldisericaceae bacterium | reverse complement strand
GGCAAGTGATTCAAATGCGTTTGAAAAATCATAGCTTCCATTTGGAAAACGTATGTAGTCAAATACAATACCGTCAATGTCAAATAGGGAAAGTTCTGACAAGAACCTTTTTAAATATTGAAAATAATTATCGCTTAGAAGTGATATGTAGTAACTATTTCTTGTTCCGTTGACCCTTACCATTTGCTCTTTTGGATGTATGTCTCCGTAATTTTTATCCATAAATACAGGGAAATAAACGAATACTTTCATTCCCTCTTGGTGTGCCGCTTCTATCGTTTTGCTTAAAATCGGATACTTTACGGGCATAAAATTACTTTTGTAGTAAACTTCCCCGTTTGGATTTTTGATAAGTAAAAAAATTGTGTTGTAACCAAATTCTTTCAATTTTCGCACAACATTTACTGCACCCTCAGTATATATATCTTCTCCATGAATGCAGATTCCTTTCATTTTTACCGAAGGCGATACCGCTTTTACGCTGCTTATTATGGGAATAAGCACTAAAATTGTAAGCAGAACGGCAAGAAACTTTTTCATTTCATACTGTTTAACTTTTCTATGAGTTTTTTAGAAACAATTTTTGGATTTGCTCTTCCTTTCGTTTTTTTCATTATCTGGCCAACAAGAAAACCTATTACTTGCGTCTTGCCATTTAAGAACTGAGAAACCGGTTTTGGATTTTCTTCTATTATTTCATTTATAACACTCTCAATTGCATCGGTATCTGTGATCTGCACAAGCCCTTCTTCCCTTACAATTGTTTTTGGTGACTTACCGTTTCTTAACGAATCATCAAGTACTTTCTTTGCAATATTTTTTGAAATCGTCCCATTATCGATTAGCTCGAACAGTTCTTTAAAATGCTCTGCTTTAAATGTAATTTGGTCTATTTTCTTCCCTTTTTCATTTAGATAGCTCATTATAATTACCATTATGTAATTTGCCGTTTCTTTTGGTTTACCTGTGACTTGCACCGTATTTTCAAAATAATCCGCAATTTTTTCAGACGAAGCAAGTTCATGTGCATATTCTCTATTTATGCCAAATTCTTTTATAAACCTTTCTTCCTTATTGCCAGGTAGTTCAGGAATTGTATTTCTAATCTTTTCTATATATTTGTCAGTAAGGACAAGAGGAGGCAAATCAGGCTCGGGAAAATACCTGTAATCGTTCAACTCCTCTTTTACTCGCATTGGCTTTGTTTCTCCGGTGCGTTCGTCGAGATGCCTCGTTTCTTGAATAATTGTCCCGCCTTTTTCGAGAGTTTCCACTTGCCTTTTTATTTCAAATTCTAATGCTCTTCTCACGCTTCTGAATGAGTTCAAATTTTTAATCTCTACTTTTGTTCCAAGTTCTTTTCCTTTTGATACTGAAATATTTACATCACAACGCAGTGCTCCTTTTTCCATATCCCCATTTGAGACTCCCAAATATCTCACCGTTTTTCTGAGTAGCACTAAAAATTCGTAGGCTTGCTCAGCAGTTTCTATGTCAGGGTATGTTACAATTTCCATTAAAGGTATACCGGACCTGTTAAAGTCGATATAAGAGTATTGGGATTCTGTAATGTCTCCCGTATGAATGGATTTTCCGGAATCTTCTTCTATATGTCCACGCAAAATATGTATTTTCTTTTTTCCGTTAGTTGTATTAACTTCGAGGAAGCCATTAGAAGCGATAGGAATCGTGTATTGTGTTATCTGATATCCTTTTGGAAGGTCAGGGTAGAAATAATTTTTTCTGTAAAAAGTCGAGGTTTTGTTGATTGTCATATTTAGTGCAAGCCCTAATTTTGTACCGTATTCAACAACTTTCTCGTTTAGCACTGGAAGTGTACCCGGCATCCCCATGCAAATTGGGCAGACATTTGTATTGGGTTCTGCCCCGAATTCAGTGGAGCAGTTACAAAAAATTTTTGTTTTTGTGGCAAGCTGAACATGTATTTCAAGGCCTATTGTTGGTTTATAACTGTTCATTTTTACCTCCGTTTTCCAGCGCAGAAGCAATTTGTAGAAGTTCATCCTCTTTAAACCATTTTCCAACAATTTGCATTCCGATTGGAAGCCCTTTTCTATCATTTCCGTAAGGTATGGATATTGCAGGAAGTCCCGCAAGGCTTACGGGTATTGTAAATATATCATTCATATACATTTCCAGTGGATTTGAAATTTCGCCCAGCTTGAACGCTGTTCTTGCTGTTGTAGGTAAAATCAGGGCATCGATTTTCTCAAATGCTTTTTCAAAATCTTGTTCTATCAGTCTTCTTATCCTTGATGCCTTTAAGTAATATGCGTCGTAGTATCCGGCAGAGAGCGTAAAAGTACCTATGAGAATCCTTCTTTTTACCTCTGTACCAAACCCTGTTGTGCGTGTTTTTTCATATGTTTCTTTGAGATTCTTTCCCTCTTCCACCAGACCATATCGGACTCCGTCAAACCTTGAAAGGTTTGCTGATGCCTCCGCCGGGGCAACGATATAATATGTAGGCAGTGCGTACTTCAAATGCGGAAGAGATATTTCAACGACTTCTGCCCCCATATCTTTTAAAACATCAATTGATGCTTGAAGAGAATCTTCTACTTCTTCTTGAATATCAAAGTTGCTTACTTCTTTAATTATACCGATTTTTTTCCTTTTTATTTCTTTGCCTAATAAGTGCGTGAAGTCTTGTTTGTTTTTTTGCACACTTGTTTCGTCATGATTGTCGAATCCCGTAATAACGTTTAACATTATGGCGCTATCTTCAACATTTTTTGCGAATGGACCTATCTGATCGAGGGAAGATGCGAATGCAATGAGTCCATAACGAGAAACTCTTCCGTATGTGGGTTTCAACCCCACAACACCGCAGAATGCAGCGGGTTCTCTAATAGAGCCACCTGTGTCAGAACCCAATGCTGCAATTACTTCATTTGATTTTACAGCAGCAGCTGAGCCTCCGGAAGAACCACCGGGCACATATTCTGTATTCACAGGATTATGCGTGTTGAAAAATGCTGAATTTTCCGTGGAAGATCCCATTGCAAATTCGTCCATATTTGTTTTTCCTATGATTACTGCGCCCTCGTTTTTTAATTTTTCCACCACCGTTGCATTATACGGGGATATATAACCCTGAAGTATCTTTGAGCCAGCTGTTGTTTCGGTGTCCTTTAGATTCATATTGTCTTTTATTGCGATAGGTATGCCGAAAAGTGCTCCCCTTTTTTCTTTCTTTTTATCCAGCTCTTCCGCACGTTTTATAGCTTCATCCTTATGCAGGCGGATAAATGCTTTTATTTTTGGTTCTGTTTTTTCTATCCTTGTTAAAGCAGCTTCTGTTGCTTCTTTTACTGAAACTTTCCCGCTTTTTAAATGTGCCGTAAGTTCTTTAATCGATGAATTTAGCAAATCCATAATTATTCTCCCATAATTTTTTTAACTCTATAAAAGCTGCCCTTAAACAATTCTCTGTTTTTCGTAAGAGCTTCTTTTCCAAGGCTTTTACCTTTTACGTCTTTTCTCAGAAATAATTTTGCCCCTCGCGTGTATACGTAGGGCTCTACATTTTCTGTATCAACCTCTTTTAGCGTTCCAAAATAACCTATAATGTCTTCGAGGTCTTTGGATATTTTTTCTTCTTCCTCCGGATTTAAACTTAAAGCCGAAAGCTTCTCATACTTTTTAATATCAATCATTTTCTGTACCTCCTAAGTAGATTAAGAAATTCTTCTTCATCTATCGTTTTAACTCCTAATTTCTGTGCTCTTTCGTATTTTGAGCCCGGATCTTTGCCTACAACCACGAGGGTTGTTTTTTTTGATACGCTGTTTGGAGTTTCCGCCCCGAGATTATGCACGATTTCTTTTGCCCTCTCCCTTGATAATGATTCAAGCGTACCTGTAAATACAATTTTTATTCCATTGAGCGGCAGGTTTTCCGGCTCTGCTTTTACTTCTTTTTCTGTTTTTACGCCTGCCTCTTTAAGTCTTTCTATTATAGCTCTGTTTTGCTGAGAAGAGAAGAAATTTTTTATGCTTTTTGCAGTTACAGGGCCAATTCCTTCTATTTCCGCTATTTCTTCTTCGCTTGCATTCATTAAGTCATTAAGGCTTTTAAACTTGTTCGTGAGCAATTGCGCCGTATGCTTGCCTACTTGGAAGATACCCAATGCATAGATTAAATTTGTCAAAGGCCTTCCTTTGCTTTCCTGAATATTATTTGTAATTTTTGCCGCAAGTTTATTGCCCATTCTTTCCAGTTTTAACAAGTCTTCCTCTTTTAAATAGTAAAGGTCGGCATAATTCCTTATAAGTCC
>JALTHX010000066.1:0-4363 GCA_027076005.1 Caldisericaceae bacterium | reverse complement strand
AGTTATCCCAAAGACCTTTTTGCATTACCTGGAACAAAAGCTGCCAACAGGGAAGCATACAGTAAATGGGGTTCCTGGATAAATGCATACACTGCAAAGAAATACAATAGGCCGCTATTTATTGCAATGTCGGCGGATCTTGCTGACTCTACTAAGATTTCTGGCTTTGCTAAACCGTTCGATGATTTCTCAGGATATGGATGGTATGATAAAGAAAAAAATCCTGATGGAGTACTTTTACCGCAGGAAATTACAGAATTTGTAAACTCAGGTATTTCCGTTGGTATGGAAGCAGTAAACTTAGCGAAAGATCCTTATAAAGAGTTTTTGGGGTTTTATTCTACTTGTTCTACGTATGGCTCATTCTCATATTTAAAATATGGTATGATGAGAATTTATTCTCAGATGGCACAGGATTGCCCAATAAAACTCGGTAAAACTATCTGGGTTGAAGGACATTCTGGCCCGGAAACTGCTGATGATTCCCGTACCCACTTTGGAATTTATGCTCCGGGTGTAAGAGATCTGTTCCCTGAAGGTAAAGTTATAGATCTTGTTCCCTGGGAGCATAATGAGGTGCCTGTTCTCTTAGGACGTGCGCTACAACTTAATGTTCCTATTATTGCACTTGTACTTACACGACCGAAAGTTGAGATTCCTGATAGGGAAGCTTTGGGCCTCGCATCATATTTTGAGGCAGCGCACGGTGCGTATATTTTAAAGGATTTTGAAGAAGGCAAAGAGAAAATGGGTACTATAATTGTTCAAGGTACAAGTTCTACGTCAAGCGTAATAAAAATCTTAGGTGAGTTGAAAGAAGCAGGAATAAATGTAAGAATTGTAGCTGCACCAAGCTATGAACTTTTTAGAAGAGAACCTAAAGAGTATAAAGATAAAGTGCTTCCTTGGAAGTATTTTAATGATGCAATGGTTATTACTAATGAGTCGATAAAACTGATGTACAAATGGATTGCAAACCTTGTAGTAAGAGAGTATTCCCTTTCTTCTGATTGGGATAGCAACTGGCGTACAGGAGGTACACTAAGCGAAGTAATAGAGGAAGCACATTTAGATACGAAACACGTATTTGAAGGAATAGAAAGGTTTGCAAGGGACAGAGAGAAACGCCTTAGCAAACTAAAAGATATCGTGTAATAATATTAATTTAATAGGCGGCATCAAGCCGCCTATTAAATTTTATTTAAATGCTAAACTGTTAAAAATCAAAATAAAGGAATCAAATTGAAGCTTCTTAGCCCCATTTCATATTTTGATGCCCCTGATAGGGAAAGATGATAATTTAGCCTGAGAAAAGATGAACATTCGGCAAGTTCTTCTTCACTGCCTTGTTTAAGTTCCAACTCTATTTCATTGTATAGGATTTTCCTTTTTCCTTTTATAAAGTATAGGAAGTCTAAAGATGTCTCTATAACTGAATCCCCTTTTATAAGATGTAGTATGTGCCTTTCATTATCTACAGTAAGAACTTTGCCAAGAGGCTTGTTTCTCGAAACTTCCAATACCTCAGGAAAATATGTTTTAAGGTACTGCTTGCTCGTGATGTCCTCTCCATTTAATAATAATTTGTTTTTTTCTTCTCTTATATAAATACCATTTCTTCGTAGCCCGTTGGATTTAAGAGTTACAATGCGATTACCACTTTCTTCGCGTACTCTATAAGCAAAATTATTATAAAGTAAATTAAAACCTGGTGTATCAAAGTAGTGACTTTTCAGATACACGGTTCCTTTTTTAAAAACTGTCCAATTAAGCATCTTTTCGATATTCTCAATACGCTCAAGCATTTTTTTAGATGCTGCTAATTTTACTTCTATTTCCTTTCCCATATATGCCCCCTTCCTTATTCTTTTTGTTTTTCTGCAACTTTTTTAAGATACTGGGTTCTTTTGTAAGCAGCATAAATCGCTTTTTCCATTACTGTTCTCAAGCTACCTTTCTCAATCTCATAGAGTGCTTCTGCTGTTGTTCCTCCGGGCGACGTTACCATATCTCTAAGTTGTGCTGTGTGTTTTGTTGAGTTTATCGCAAAGAGCACAGAACCTAAGGCTGTTTGATAAACGAGCTCCTTTGCTACTCTTCTTGAAAAGCCTAAATGAACGCCTGCGGAAATCATTGCTTCCAGGAACAAAAAAACATATGCTGGGCCTGTGGCACTTACTGCAGTTGCCATATCGATGTACCCTTCCTCTTCTACAAAAATCTCTTTTCCCATAGATGCAAGGATTTGCCTAATCTTTTCTTTTTCTTCATCGGACACTTCTTTAGTTGATGTCCATACACTCATCCCTTCGCCTATTTGTGCAGGCGTATTAGGCATTACTCGAACAATTTTTTTATGTAGCAATTCTGTTTGTAAGCTTTTTATGTCAACTCCTGCCATAATAGAAAGGATAATCTGGTTTTCTCTTAAAGCATCTTTAATTTCTCCGGCAACCTTTGGAAAAACTTGGGGCTTGATTGAAAGTACAACGATATTTCCGAATTTTGCTGCTTCTCTGTTATCCTGGGTCATATTTATACTAAAGCGTTCTTTAATTTCTTCCTCGCGTTTTTTCCTTGGGGCACTCCCCATTATATCGTTAGGTTTATAAATGTTTTTTTCAAGAATACATTTTACCATTGCTGTTGCCATTGTTCCCGTACCTATAAATGAAACTTTACTCACTATTTTTCCTCCCTTTTCCGAAATTCTCAAAGAAATCGGTTAATTTTAGTTTTACAAGGTTTAACTCTATTGCTCTGAATAGTGCTGAAAAGTCTATCAGGTAGAATTCGAAAGATCCTGTAAATTCTTCTCCAAATATAATTTGTAATAATTGTTTATCTTCTATATTTTCATTTTTTGAAACTAAAAGGACCTTAATCTTATTAAGTTTTCTTACAATGCTTGTCTTTGTTTTTGTAGTTCTAAAATATTTTTCTTTCAGTATGAGAATGTCTTCAATCATTTGTGACTGTTCTTCTGGTGGAATTGATCTCCAGACCCTATATTGATTGATAAAAAACTCATCTGGCTTTTCGGTGATAATTCCTAATACAAAAGGTGATAATTCCCTTTTCATTTTTTCTGCGATTCTATTAAATATTGGAGTGAACAAAGTATTTTTGTCAATTGGTATTTTTATTTTAAATAAGGCAATTTTACCATTTTTTCTTGTTATATGACTAACTTCTTTATATTTTTCTTCTATTTTTTTGCATACCATATTCATAACTATTACGTCCCCTTTTGTCTTAACGCGCACGAATATATTCACGGAATCGGGCACTACGGCAATAACTGATTGATCTCCTACTTGAATGCTTTCAAATATAATGGAGTTTTCGTTCATAACTTTTTTATAGCTAAGTTTTTTGTTATTAAGGTATAATTCTATTCTTTTCGCTACTTTGACAAAATTCAACCATTCCACCTCCGCTTTGCTTTTATATTATAATTAAAATGAGTCTTTTTTACAAATATGTTAATTTATCGCAGCCTTTTTTGTATATTTTCTATTTTTGCTTTTTGAATGATATTATTTGCATTAGAAAGTATTTTGCATAGTAATTCGCATTTACAATTTTTGACATTTATGATAGCGTAGAGCAATACATACTTGCATCAGGCTTAATGAAGGGCTGCTTTTTTCTTGGCTATTTCTATCCAAAAATAAAATATGCGTCTATTTGCTTTTTGTAATGCTTATTCTGAGGATGCGGAATTTGTGTGATGTGTAAGCTATTGCTTGCCTTTTATAGGTTTATCTTTTTTTGCAATTTCCACAAAGCTTCCCCATCTTTTATAATTATACTTCGCTTGCTACTTCTCTTTTAAGCCTGTCAAAGAATGTGTCCATAAATCCAAGTCTCTCTTTTGCAATTTCTTTTGCGCGTTTTGTAAAGAGCCTTTCGGGTATTCTTTTGAATTTTGTTTCATACTCTATGTTTACAGAATGCTTACTTATATCTTTAATTCTTCCATCTAATTTTCCGCCCGTTAAGTTACTCTTTTTATATTTTTCTATGTTCGTTATTTCGCGATATAATACTTCCCCACGCTCTCCTGCGATCATATATGCCCGTGCGATACCTATTGCTCCAATTGCGTCAAGCTTGTCGGCGTCGAAAAGAATTTTTGCCTCTAATGTTTGCGGTATGTCTTTTCCGCGGAAGCGGTGTGTCTTTATGCAATGCACGACATTCTCTATAATATTTTTAGGATATCCGAAGTCCTTAAGGATTTGTTCGGCCATTTTTGCCCCAAGTTTTGCATGATCTGTATTTCCTGTTTTGTCGTTGTCCTCTCGTACTCGCGCGATATCGTGAAGTAATGCGGCAATTCTTACTACTTCCATATTTG
>JALTHX010000065.1:0-12754 GCA_027076005.1 Caldisericaceae bacterium | reverse complement strand
GTTTTACTATGTAGCTCATAGTTATAATTATAACTACAAATGAATAAAAGTCAAGTGCTTAAGCAAAGATTAACAAAAGATTTTCTTAGGTTATATAGGTATAATGGAAGGGGATTTTAGGTTAAATTAAAAGCGGTGCTGAGAGGCGCCGCTTTTATGCTTTTTTTATTCTTTTACTTTTTCTTTAGCTGGATCGCTTCCAATACTCGTTCCGGTGTATATGGAGTTTTGTGCAACCTAATCCCTATTGCATCGTGAAGTGCGTTTCCTATTGCAGGAATTGGGCCGTTGATATTGATTTCGGCAACGGATTTTGCGCCGTACGGTCCTGTGGGTTCGTATGTTTCTGCCAATATCGTTACAATTTCAGGCAAATCTCGCGTTGAGGGGATTTTATAATCCATAAAGTTTGGATTCAGCATTTTTCCTGACTTAGAGAATATGTACTCCTCTGTTAACGTATAGCTAAGTCCGTTTACCAATGCGCCTATAATTTGCCCTTTTACAAGTTCCGGGTTTATGGGGATGCCACAGTCCACAGCCGCAACATATTTTATCGGTTTTATGATTCCTGTTTCTTCATCAACTTCTATTTCAACAAAATGTGCTGCAAAAGGTGGTGGCGAGTAAGGTGAAACAAATGAGCCTATTGCACCTATTTGATGCTGATTTTTTACGTAGAGTGTTTGATAGGCAATCTCAGAAAGACTCATACTTTTCCCGCTTCGCAAGCTTTTCACTTTTCCATCTTCCAAAATAAAATCTTTTGTATCAGGTTCTCCGAATGCCTCTTTCGCAACATCTAAAATCTGGTCGCGTACTTTTAATGCTGCTTTGAGAACAGCTCCTCCGGATACGAACGTACCACTTGATGCATATGCACCTACGTCAAAAGGTGTTAAGTCCGTGTCAGAGGCATATACAATTACCTGCTCGGGTTTTATCCCCAGGGTTTCCGCTACTATTTGCGCTGCAACGGTATCAAGGCCTGTTCCTATGTCTGTTCCTCCGTAAAGTAAGTTAAAGGAACCGTCTTCATTCATTTTAAGCGATGCTGACCCCATATCCACAAGAGGAATGCTGGAGCCCTGCATATGAATAGACATTCCAACCCCTCTTACTTTGTGTCCGTTTCTCTTTGGTTTTCCGTATTTCTCAAACCAACCTATTTCTTTTGCGCCTTTATCTATAAGCTCATCTAAAGCACAGCTCTGAATGTATTGGGTTACCCCTTCTCTTCCTTCGCCTAAAGCTCTGAATATCGGGGAAGTTTCGCCTTTTTGTATATGATTCTTTTTTCTTAGCTCAAGTGGGTTCATTCCGAGCTTTTCTGCAATCATATCAATTGCCTGTTCCAGTGCTGCATATCCCTGGCTTGCCCCGTACCCCCTGTATGCACCGGCAATAGGCATATTTGTGTAAGCGATATCTGCTATGAATTCTACATTTTCAGCTTTGTTGTAAAGGGGCAAAGTTTTGGAGCCTGCATTTGATGCGACTGTAAGCCCATGTGTCCCGTATGCACCCGTGTTACTTAAAGCATACAACCTGATTGCATTGAGCATACCGTCTTTTTTGGCGCCTATCTTTACTTTTACTTTAAATGGATGACGTGTTCTTGCGGATATAAATTCCTCTTCTCTTGTGTAAAGAATTCTTGCGGGCCTATTCGTTTTGAGAGTTACGTAAGAGCATATCTCTTCGAGTATAATTTCCTGTTTAGTGCCAAACCCTCCGCCAATTCTTGGTTTTATCACACGGATTTTTTGCACTGGAATTCCCAGTGATTGTGCTACAATTCGCCTCACGTGGAACGGTACTTGCGTGGATGTACGGATTACAAGCCTTCCATATTCATCCAAATATGTAATTGTTACATGTGGTTCGATGGGTGTGTGCTGTGCGTATTGTGTTTCAAATGTTTCCTCTACTACTGCATCAGATTCTGCAAATCCCTTTTCGACGTCACCAACTTTTATTTCAATGTGGGCGGCAAGATTTCGTTTTGGGTCGTATGCTCCCGTAATCTCCGGTTCGTCATGAATAATAGGAGCCCTCCCCTTAATCGCTTCTTCGGGGTCGAATACCGGAGGTAGTGTTGTATATTTTACTTTAATGAGTTTTAATGCTTCTGCTGCTTGTTCTTCTGTTTCCGCTGCAACTACCGCAACTCTGTCACCAACGAAACGCATCTTCTTGTTAAACATATATGTATCATAAGGGGAGGGTTCGGGCCATCCCTGCCCCGCTGTCGTATGAATAATGCGAGGTGTATTTTTATATGTAAGTACCATTCTAACCCCGGGATATTTTTCTGTTTCGCTCGTATCTATATCTTCAATAATTGCATGCGCGTGTGGTGAGTAGAGGCTTTTAATGTAGAGCGTGTCTGGGAGCCTTATATCGTCTACAAACAGTGGCTGTCCGGCAGCGAGTGCAAAACCATCATTTTTGTCTACTTTTTTGCCTATTACTTTAAAATCACTCATTTTTTCCCTCCTTTAATAATTTTACAGCAAGTTTTACAGACTCAATCTGCTGTACGTATCCTGTGCATCTGCATAGGTTGCCGTCGAGCGATTTTCTAATATCTTCGTCAGTAGGGTCAGGATTTTTCTTTAAAAGTGCGTATGCGGAAAGAATTGTGCCTGGTGTACAAAAACCACACTGGACAGCCCCTTTTTCCACAAATGCCTTTTGAATAGGATGTGAATTATTCAGGCTGCCGACTCCTTTAATAGTGGTAATCTCGCTGCCATTTACTTTTGCCGCAAGAATTGTGCAGCTTGTGTGAGGAACTCCATCTATAAGTACTGTGCAAGCTCCGCATGTTCCAAGATAACAATTCCCCTTTACTTCAGAATGCCCGTTTCTTCGCAGTACATCTAAAAGTACTTCTCCAGGATGAATTTCGTAGGTTTCTTCCTTTCCGTTTATTATATATTTTACTTTCATAATTATCCCTCCATTGCTTCTAAAAGTATTCTCTTTGCAAATACGCCTGCAATGTGTGCACGGTATTCTTTGGATACACGGTAATCTTTATCCACATCTATATGAGATTCTACAAAATTTCCAAATTCTTCTGCAAATTCTTTGGAAAGGGATTTTCCTTTTGCATATTTCATTCCTTCTTCAAATAGATACGCAGGTTTTGGCCTTGAGCCAACTGCAATAATTGCATTTGATATTTCCTTTCCGTCGAGCTTTAACAAAATACCCATATTAAGTAGCGCGATATCCGTTGCATTTCTAACAAACCGTTCCATAGAAAAGAAATAAGAAGAGTCAAAGTTATTCAGGATTACTTCCTTTATAATGCGTTCTTTTATGAGCTTTCTAAAGTTTCCTTTGTAGAAATCGGCAATTGAAAGTTCTTCATCCCATTCGCCATCGGAAAGGACTACTTTTGCATCTAATGCAATAAGCATAGTTACAATATCGGAATATGGTTCCCTCTTCCCTAAGGAACCTCCGAATGTAATCTGATTTCTTAAAAGCTCAGTTGCAATTTCGTTTAATATTTCTTTGACTTTTCCGTTGAAATAAGTTTGCATCGGCGCAGAATCTGTTGCAAAAGATATGGAGCTTGTGGCCCCTATTTTTATGCCGTCTTCCGTTTTCTTTACATATTCCAACCCTAATTTGTCCAAAAAGATAAGATGTTTTATTCTCGGGTTTGGCAAAACTGAAATATCCAGCCCGCCGCCAACAATTTCACTGCCTTCTTTATCTCTGCGAAGAAGACTAACTGCTTCCTTAATGGTACCGGGATAGTATACATCTTCAACGCCTTTTAATTTAAGCATACGCCCTCCCTCCTTCTTTTATATTTTATAAGTTATAATATAATAATGTCGAAAATAATCAAGGAGGCGAGATGAAAATCATAGGCAATGCAGCAATACTAACGCTTGGAAATAAAGGGTTCATACAGGACGGAGCGATTGCAATTAATGGCGAAGTTATTGAAGAAATAGGCGACACTGAAGAATTGGGAAAAAAATATCCCAGTGCAGAATTTATAGATGCTGGGCATCGGCTTGTTATGCCTGGTTTTCTAAATGCTCATATGCACCTTTACAGTACTTTTGCCCGTGGGATGGCATTAAAAGGGGAACCGCCAAAAACTTTCGGAGAAATCCTGAAAAAGCTATGGTGGAAACTGGATAAAAATCTTTCTACAAAAGAAGAGCTGTATTATAGTGCAATTGTACCTCTTATTGAAGGAATAAAAAGTGGAACAACTGGTATATTGGATCATCATGCTTCATTCGGAATGATTGACGGAAGCTTGGATATCATTGAAAAAGCAGCAATTGATGCAGGTGTGCGTTCGGCACTTTGCTATGAAACATCGGACAGATGGGGTAAAGAAGCGAGAGATGCTTCAATTAGAGAGAATGTACGTTTTATTATGAAGAAAAAGAAAGATGTGGTGACCGAACCAGAAACACTTACTTCAGCAACATTCGGTATGCATGCATCCCTTACTCTTTCCGATGAAACCTTAGAGATGAGTAAAGCGGAGGTAGAAAAATTGGGAGTAGGTTTCCATATTCATGTTGCGGAAGGGGAAGAAGATGTTGAAGATTCTTTAAAAAAGAGTGGGTTGCGCGTTGTTGAAAGGTTGCAGAAATTTGGAATATTAGGCGAAAAAACACTTGCAATTCACTGCATTCATATAAATGAAAAAGAAATTAACATTTTAAAGGAAACAAATACGATGATTGTTTATAACCCTGAGTCTAATATGAACAACGCGGTTGGTGTTGCGCCTATCTTGAAGTTTTTTGAAAAAGGAATTCTTACTGGGATTGGAACTGATGGTTATACGCCGTCTATGTTTGAGTCAGTAAAAGTTGCGTATATTTTGCCTAAGCTTTACTATAAGGATCCGCGTATTGGTGGCATTGAATCTCAAAAAATGCTTTTTGAAAACAACGGAAAGATTTTTGCGAAATTCTTTGATAAGCCTGTCGGAGTGATTGAGGAAGGTGCGTATGCGGATCTCATTATTCTTGATTACTATCCGCCTACTCCGTTTAATGCAGGCAATGCATTTTACCACCTTATCTTCGGAATGCGGGATAATCTTGTTAACACGACAATTATTAACGGAAGGGTTTTAATGAAAGATAGAAAATTACTTCATCTTGATGAGGAAGAAATTATGGTAAAATCTCAGGCAGTTGCAAAGAAATTCTGGGAGAAAATGTAAAATGAATAAAAAGTTTTCAAGAAAAGATTTGGAAGAAATTATTGATGTTGCAAGAGGCAGAAGAAAAGGCAACCTTCTTATAAAAAATGGCAAAGTTGTAAATGTGTTTAACGAAACAATTGAAGAAAAAGACGTTCTCGTTCATAAAGGAATTATTGTAGGTATTGGAAAATACAAAGATGCAGAAAATATTATGGACGTAAAAGGTGCTTATGTGTCCCCTGCTTTTACTGATGCTCACCTTCATATCGAAAGTACGATGTCCATACCTCCCGAGTTTGCCAAAGCCGTCATTCCGCTTGGCACAACTACTGCCGTGGTAGACCCTCACGAGATTGCAAATGTTGCAGGAATTCCAGGAATTCAATTTATGCTGAATTCTTCAGAAAATCTTCCTATGGATATTTATTTTATGCTTTCAAGTTGTGTACCTGCAACTCCGCTTGAAACGTCGGGTGCTCACCTTTATGCGGAAGACCTTGCAATTTTCAAGGATAATCTACGTGTATTGGGGCTTGCAGAATTAATGAACTACCCCGGGCTCCTTTCAAAAGTACCCGAAGTACTTGACAAAGTTTCAATGTTTAGAGACAGGATTATTGACGGGCATTCTCCTGGGCTTACGGGAAATGATTTGAATGCGTATCTTGCTGCAGGAGTTATGGCAGACCATGAGTGCACTATTCCCGCCGAGGCAGAAGAAAAGCTTGATAAAGGAATGTGGATTATGATGCGTGAAGGTTCTTTAACAAGGGATGTGCTCAGGCTTCTTCCGATAATAAATGAACGGACAAAACATAGAATTTTACTCTGTACTGACGATAAACATCCTGAAGACCTTGTTTATGAGGGACATATGAACTTTGCAATTTCCCTGCTTTTAAAAAACAACGTTCCGCTTCCGCTTGCCGTGAGGCTTGCGACACTCAATTCAGCGATGTTTTTTGGATTTAAGCGTAAAGGTGGAATTGCTCCCGGATATGATGCGGACATTGTAGTGTTTAGAGATATCCTGAAAATAGAAAAAGTATTTAAAAATGGACAATTAGTTGCTGAAAACGGTAAACCACTTTTTGAATTTGACGGACCTCTGCACGATGATGCTGTTAAAAATACAATTAATATTAAGCCGGTTACATTCGAAAAGCTTAAAATTCCTGTAAAAAAAGGTAAGTTAAGAGTGATTGGCATTCACCCTAATACGATTATTACTGATGAATTACTTTTTGAGCCGAAGGTTAAAAACGATGCCGTACTTTCAGATATTGAAAGAGACCTTATAAAAATTGCAGTAGTAGAAAGGCATAAGGCAACAGGAAATGTTGGGCTTGGTTTCATACACGGGCTTGGTTTAAAGCAGGGAGCATTTGCTACATCCGTTGCGCACGATTCGCACAACATTATTGTTGCTGGGGAAAACGACAAGGATATGTTACTTGCCATTGCACAAATTGAGTCTATGGGCGGAGGAGTTGCAGTTGCGAAAAATGGTAAAATTTTGGGCGCACTCCCACTCCCCTACGGAGGTTTAATGACGAATAAACCAATTGCTGAAACTGCTGAAACGCTCATTGAGCTTCACCGTATTGCAAAGGAAGAAAATGGTGTTTCTGTGAGTGATCCGTTTATGACACTTGCATTTATGAGCTTGCCTGTTATTCCTAAACTAAAAATTACGGATAGAGGGCTTGTGGATGTGGATAAATTTGACTTTGTGCCTTTATTTGAGGGGGAAAAATGAAAAAGATAAAAAACGGCTTTATTGTAAAAGATAGTAATAAACTTGAAAAGGCAACGATTTATATTGACAAAGGGAAAATAGCTTCAGTTCTTCCCGGTGATGATTCTGTCCTTCCGGTAGATGAAGAAATTGATGCTGAAGGAAATGTAATCTTTACGGGGTTTATTGACCCTCACGTGCACTTTGACGATCCGGGATTTACAGAGCGGGAAGATTTTGAAACGGGCACACGTAGTGCAGCAGCAGGTGGAGTAACAACAATTATTGATATGCCCTGTACCTCAATTCCACCGGTAACAAGCGGAGAAAATTTTGACAATAAACTTTCCATAGTGAATAAAAAGGCATATGTGGATTTTGCATTTTGGGGCGGAGTAACTCCTATGCAAATTGATAATGGCGAGTATGAAAAAACATTGAAAGAACTGAAGGAAAGGGGTATTGTGGGAGTAAAGTTTTATACAATTTCCGGAATGAAGCTTTATCCAAGAATGCTTATTCCTCAAATGCATAGAGCATTTTCATATTTGAAAGAGCTTAATTTGGTTGCTGCAGTCCACAGCGAGGATTTTTATCTTGTAGATTTTTATTCGCGTTATTTGCAGGAAAAAGGCAGAACTGACCCAGAAAGTTGGTTTGAGGGTAGGGCATATGAGGCTGAGGCAAAAGCAATCTGGTCTGTAATGGGTGTTGCTGAAAAAGCCGGAAATAAATTGCATATCGTTCATCTTACCTCTAAGGCAGGGCTCGAAGCTGTAAAATGGGGAAAGTTTCACAAAATAGATATAACAGTTGAAACCTGCCCGCAATATTTACTATTTACTGTAGAGGACTTAAAACACATTGGTGCAATCCTGAAAACTGCACCACCAGTTAGGAGGAATGAAGACAGGCTTGCTTTATGGGAAGGGCTTGAGGATGGTTCTATCGATTTTATATCAACTGACCATGCAGCAGGAAGATACCCGGAAGAGAAATATTCTCCGAATATATGGAACGATTATGCAGGCATACCGGGAATTCAGCTTGCTGTATCTGAGATTCTTACTTTTGGATATCATAAAGGAAGGCTTTCTCTTGAAAATATTCAGAACTTATTTTCCAAAAATGCTGCTATGCGTTATGGGCTTTACCCCGATAAGGGTTCTATGAATATCGGGACTGATGCAGATTTTACAATAGTGAACCTTAATGAAGAGTGGGTAGTAGACGCTTCTAAATTTGAAAGCAAAGGAAAATACTCTCCGTTGAACGGCAAAACGTTAGAAGGAAAAGTGGAAAAAACTATTGTACGTGGTGAGATGGTATATGATAAAAAAATTGGAGTTGTAAATAACAAACGCGGCTTTGGGATGCTTGTAAGGAGGTTATTATGAATTTAACTGTTGTGGTGAATGATTATGTTTGGAAAAGAGATTTTATTGCAGAACACGGGTTTTCTATTCTCATTGAAAAAAACGGCAATAAAATTCTTTTTGATACCGGGCAAGGTTATGCATTGTTGCATAATCTTAATTTGTTAAAAGTAGATTTAAGTGAAATAACGGAAATTGTTTTAAGTCACGGGCACGATGATCATACGGGTGGCATTAAATTTTTTTTAGAACAAGGAATATATCCACCTATTGTTTCCCATCCTGACGTGAATTATCCTAAGTTTAAGGTCGAAGGGAAAAGCAAAAAGAATATTGGTTTAAAATTACCGTTAGATAAGTTTAGTGTTAAATATTTTAAGACGCCTGTAGAAATTGTTGGAGGTATAATATTTTCCGGGGAAGTGCCAAAAACGAATAAATGGGAGCTCGAGGAAACTAAATATTTTAGAGAAGAAGGCAATAATCTTGTCCGCGATTCTTTCTCTGATGATACTTCTCTATATGTACCGCTCAAGGAGGGGTTGCTTGTCCTTACGGGCTGTGCCCATTCGGGAATAATTAATATTATTAACTATGGAATGAAAATTACAAACTCTAAGAAGCTTTTTGGTATTATTGGAGGTATGCACCTCAAAAGTGCATCTGAAAAACGAATAAAGAAAACAATCCGGATTTTGCAGGATTTAAATCCTGCAATCATAACTATTTCCCATTGCACAGGTTTTGAGGCAGGAGTCTTCTTTAAAGATGCTTTTGGTAAAAAAGTAACGTTTACAGGCGTGGGTGATTCTTTTTCCTTTGATTGATATTTTATAATTTTGGAAAATGACTATAATGTATGCCAAATATTTATACAAGTAAACGCAGGAGGCAATGATGAATAAAGTAAAAGAGCAGAGAGTCAAAGATTTAGCAAAGAAGTATGAAAATGATGTCATAAAATTTGCGCAAGACATTGTGAGAACAAAATCCTACTCAGGACAGGAAGAAAAACTCGTAAAGCTTCTTGAAAATAAAATGAAAGAGCTTGGCTTTGATGAAGTAATTATCGACAAAACAGGCAACATCATCGGAAGAGTTGGCAATGGAAAAACAAAAGTCCTTTATGATGCGCATATTGATACTGTTGAAGCGGAAGATAAGGAAAATTGGCACTATGACCCGTTTGGCGGAGATATTATAGACGGGAAACTTTATGGGCGTGGCAGCACTGATGAAAAAGCTGCTATGGCTTCGATGATCTATGGCGCTAAAATTCTTAAAGAAGCTGACATACCTGAAGATATTTCGCTTTATATTTCTGGCACCGTGCAAGAAGAAGTTTGCGACGGCCTTACAATTGGCTATCTTATAAATGAAGTTGTAAAACCTGATTTTGTTGTTCTTTGTGAACCTACAAGCCTTGATGTATACAGAGGCCACAGGGGCAGAGTCGAAGTGTCTATCACTACCAAAGGTAAATCTGCACATGCAGCTCATCCGAACAGAGGTGACAATGCAATTTACAGAATGGCAAAAACTGTTGTTAACATAGAAAAATTAACAGAAACATTCAAAGAGGATCCTTTCCTCGGCAAAGGAACCGCAGTTGTTTCTATTATAGAGTCTAAATCACCCTCTATTAACTCTGTACCATATGAAAGCACTATCTATATTGATAGAAGGCTTACAATCGGCGAAACTAAAGAAAGTGCAGTGGAAGAATTCAAAACAACGTTTGTAGATAAAGATAAAACGGATATCAGCGTTCTTACTTTTGAGGGCACATCGTGGAAGGGCAGAAAAATTTCCCAAGAAAAGTATTTCCCTACATGGGTGCTTGAAGAAACTCACCCCCTTGTTAGCGCCGGTTTCGATGCGGCAAAATTTGCAAGGCCCGGAGAAGATGTTAAAGTGTCACGCTGGATATTTTCTACCAATGGAGTTACTACAATGGGAAGATTCCATATACCTTCGATAGGTTTTGGGCCTGGTGATGAATGGCTTGCTCATGCAGTTGATGAATATGTAAGAGTTTCTGACCTTACAAAAGCTGCTGCATTTTATGCTTCGTTCCCTTACAGTCTTGCAGAAAAAATTAAATGATAATATAGGAGGTTTTTGATGAACACAAAATTAAAAGGTAGAGATTTTCTTTCAACGAATGATTGGACACTTGAAGAGTTAGAGCAAGTGCTTGATTTATCTTTTAAGTTTAAACAAGAGCGGGCATTAAGAGTTCCCCATACTAATATTCTTCCCGGAAGAGAGCTCTTTATGATATTTAAGGACAAATCCACAAGGACAAGGAATTCTACGGAAACCGCTATGATTCAATTGGGTGGCCACGCTACTTACCTTTCGGCCGAGGCTACTCAAATATCTCACGGAGATACGGCAAAGGAGATTGGAATAATTTTTTCTCGTTACGGAGATGGAATAGCGATTAGAGACGACATTTACCTTGGCGTAGGACAAAAGTATATGGAAGATGTTGCCAAATGGGCAGACGTTCCGGTTATTAACCTTGAATCGGATTGGGACCACCCTATGCAGATGCTTGCCGATATTATGACAGTGAAAGAGAAATTTCATAATGATATCAGAGGGAAGAAATTTGTTGTATCTTGGGCCTATGCTAAATCTCATGCAAAACCGCCTGCAGTTCCCCAAGGCCTTATAATGATGATGCCGCGCTTTGGCTTAAATGTTACCCTTGCAATGCCAAAAGAATTTGCCCTGAGCCCGGAAGCAATGAAGATTGCCGAGAAAAATGCTGCGGAAGTCGGTGTTAATTTTGAAGTGGTAAATGATATGGACAAAGCTTTCAAAGATGCGGATATTGTTTATCCAAAATCATGGGGCGCGTATTACTATGCGGAAAACAATTTTGAGGAAATGCAGAAAATTGCGGACAAGTATAAGAATTGGATTGCAGATGAGCGTAGAATGAAGCTTGCAAAGAAAAATGCTATTTATATGCACTGCCTTCCGGCAGATAGGGGCGCGGAAGTAACTGATGCTGTAATTGACGGGCCTCAGTCTGTGATATATGATGAGGCTGAAAATAGGCTTCACACTGTAAAAGCAGTGCTTGCATTAACAACCCGTTAATGATAGAATGTTTAAAAAAATTTGGAGGTGAGTTGTGGGAAAATTAGCTGTACTTGCTATTGGGGGTAATTCTCTTATTAAAGACAAGCAACATAAAACTGTAGAAGATCAGTACAAGGCAGTATGTGAAACTGCAAAGCATATTGTTGGTATGGTTGAGCAGGGATTTGATGTAGTTGTAACTCATGGGAACGGCCCACAAGTAGGTTTTATTTTGAGGCGTTCCGAAATTGCCCATGAGACTTCTGGTATGCACCTGGTGCCTTTGGTAAATTGCGGAGCAGATACACAGGGCTCAATCGGCTATCAAATACAGCAGGCACTTGATAACGAATTCAAAAGGAAAGGCATCGTAAAAAGGGCAGCAACTGTTGTAACTCAGGTTGTTGTTGACAAAAAGGATCAAGCATTCAAAAATCCTGCAAAGCCAATCGGGACTTTCTATACAAAAGAGCAGGCCGAGAAACTTCAGAAAGACCATCCTGATTGGGTTATTATAAACGATGCCGGAAGAGGGTACAGAAGAGTAGTCCCCTCGCCTATGCCAATGGAAATTGTGGAACAAGATGCAATTGGGCTGCTTGTTAAACACGGTTTCAGTGTTGTAGGTGTAGGTGGTGGTGGTATTCCCGTTATTCGTAACGATAAAGGTGAGCTCGAAGGAATTGATGCTGTAATTGATAAAGATAATGCATCCAGCCTCCTTGCAATAAATATTAAAGCAGATGCGTTTATTATATCCACTGCGGTTGAAAAAGTTTATTTGAACTATAAAAAGCCGAATCAAGTTGCCTTGGATAAAATAACTGTTGTCGAAGCAAAGAAATATGTTGAGGAAGGACATTTTGCCAAAGGGAGCATGCTTCCGAAGATACAGGCTATAATCCGTTTCCTTGAAGCAGGCGGAAAAGAAGCTATTGTTACAAACCCCGAATCGTTGGAAAAGGCGTTAAAAGGTGAAACAGGCACTCATATATACCCGTAGGAATACATGGTTATACTTACCTGAAAGATATTAAGTACAAAGAGCCTCGGCTTATCATAGGGGCTCCGTGTTGCCTCATTTAATTTTCTATACGAAATATCATTTGGTTGTCTCATTAAAATTATATACGAAATTATTCTTTTTCATAGGGGTATTATTTGGAATATTTGAAGATAGAGATTTTGCTTTCTCATTCTGTTTCCTCTCCTTTAACTCCACTTTGACAGTTCATCCCATACTTCAAAACGTAGTTTGTAGGTAAATAGCGGGTTTGTTTGATGTGAAAGTGCTTGATTTTTCTTATTCATAGATACACGTATTTAGGATACATACTTGAC
>JALTHX010000064.1:0-4407 GCA_027076005.1 Caldisericaceae bacterium | reverse complement strand
GGCTTTGCTTCCTTGCTGACGCAAGGACGAGCCGCTTCCCACCCCATGCCACGCTTCGCGCGGCAGAGCAGGCGGGCAAAAATTCCTTCCCCCAGACCCCCTTCCTTTTTGCCCGCCTGCTTGGACACCCACTTTGCGGGCGAGGCGGCGGCTTTTTGGAAAGGAGAAAAGAAGAAAATGTGCTTGCCCCAGCCCTCCCGTGCGCGCGCATTTGAATAATAGCTCCCTAGAAATCTTATATTCCAATTTGGCATATTACATTATGGAATATAACATATAAATATAAAGTGTGCAAATTATGGATAAAGCGATTTATACAAAAGATCATAAATTCTTGGTCAATCAATTAAAAAAAGCCCGAAAATCTGCCGGCTTGGACCAAAAGGAAGTAGCAAAACTGTTGGGCAGAAGTCAGTCTTATGTTTCAAAAATTGAGTCCGGCCAAAGGCGCATTGATATTGTACAGCTGAAAGAATTTGCAAGAATATACAAAAAAGATTTAGATTACTTTATTAAAAAATAAATTTTTATGAATAGAATTTTATCCAAAAAAGAGGCAGTAAAATTTCTCGGATTAGACGAGAAAACCTTTGATAATTACTTCAAAAACGCAGGAGAGTTTAGTAATTTGCCGAGAGAAAACGGACGGGGCAGATTTTTCTTTAAACAAGAAGAACTTGAAAAATGGCTTGAAGAATATAAATGGAGAACAGTTGAGCTGACTTTTGAGGATTATGCTTTGTGTCTAGACTTCGCCCTGGCACAACATTTTAGAGGCTATGTACTGTCTGACTGGGGAACAGCAAGACAAAGAGAGTTTGGGCAAAAGATAACAAACTGGGTTAAGGGTCAGCTTGCTGAGGTTGCGGTTAAAAAATTCTTCAAAAAAGAGTTTAATTTCGATGTAGAGCTGGACTTTAGAATATATGATGAAATAGTGCCGCAAGACATTATTGGGGTAAAAGAAGACGGAAATATAAGAAAGCCTAAAATTGGTGTAGGAATAAAATCATCTAAACCGAAAAGTGCTTATCTGGTGCTGAGTGAAAATGAAATAGTGCGTGAAGAGCGCCGTTCAGATGTATACATTTTCTGCCGTCCTGATATTCCTGACGACCATTTACTGCGGATTACCAAAGATAGAATAATCGAAGTTGTTAAAAATCAGCAACACTATCCTAAATATAAAGATCAAATTCCTGATTTTGAAAATATGTTCTGCGAGATTGCCGGCTGGTGCAGAGTTGATGAATTGGAAAAGGTTACAAGCATACCAGGGCAGGAATTTACCGGTATTCGGTATGTAAAACAGTCTGGCAAACTCCACAAAGATAAAGAGAGCTGGAGGGAGCTTGTAAATCTTATTTAAAACCCAAACAGAGAAGGCTGGCCATTGCCATTTCCGTTTGTCGTTTTCGGCGGAACCCAATCATATGGAACACCTGCAAAAGTTTTCAATACCGCCTCTATAATAGCCTGGGCTCCTTTTGGCGGCACAGCCATTCCTATCTGTTTTCTTACACTTTCTTTTGATCCCTCAAAAATAAAATCATCAGGAAAAGTTTGTATGCGCGCTCTTTCTCTATTGGTCAGAGCTCTATTTTCCCGCCAATGATATCCGTGAGTACCCCCCCCGCCGCTTCCTGTAATAGTGTATGAGGCTTTATCGGGATGCAGGCGTTTGTAGATTTGACTCATGCGGGCTCCTTTTACTTTAAGTCTTAGATGTTCAGGTATTCCTTCATACCAAGCATTTTCGCCGGGCGGGATGTATTTCAGTCTTTCTACTACTACTTTTGACTGTTGGGTAATTTCGTTGTTGGGCGCATTTTTGGGAATTGGAGGATTTTCTATAGCCTCCCGTGCCGTTATTGGTCTGTCAGCGGTAGTTGGTGCAGGCACTTTGAATTCGAGATTTAAATCTTTCCTTATTCCAATAATTACTATCCTGTGCCGCGTTTGGGGTACTCCGTATTCTTCAAATTTATAAAGATGAGTTGTTAGTTTGTAGCCCTTTCCTGCATTTTCCAGATCTTCAAGTATTTTTTCAAAAGCCTTTCCATTATTGGCACTTTGAATCCCGCCAACATTCTCAGCAATAAACCATTTTGGATTATGAATATTTATTGCTTTAACACCGTATGAATATAACGGGCCGTATTTACCGTCAAAACCTTTTTGTTCACCAACTATACTGAAATCATTGCAGGGGAACCCAAAAGCAAGCGCATCAAACTTTGGCACTTTTTCAAAATCAATAGTTTCTACAGGTGCGCACACAACATTAGTCTGATCGCCGTTGTGAATATTGCGGGCGTAAGTTCTACAGGCGTCCTCGTCAATATCGTTCGCCCAAATGGGCTTTATTTTATAAACCTTGCCGTTATGCTCTATTTTTGCCTTTACAGCTCCAAGAGCCAGCCCGCCGGGCCCGCAAAATAATTCTGCTAATTTAAATACAATATACTTCATAATAATATCCTTTTAAGTTTTTTAATTAAGCGGTTTTCGTCTTTGGTCTCGCACTCCCAGATTATATACACCTTCCAACCGTCTTTTTTGAGCAATTTAATATCTTCCTTCTGCTTTTCAACATTCCTCTTCAGCTTCTTGCTCCAGTATTCAGTATTTGCCTTCGGAATAGCTCTTCTTTTGCATCCTTTGTGCTGGTGCCAAAAGCAACCGTTTACAAAAAGTATTGTTTTAATCCTTGAAATTACAATATCCGGCTTGCCGGGCAGTTTGGTGTTATGCAGTCTGTATCTTAGTCCAAACTGAGTTAAAATTTTTCTTACAATCTTTTCAGGTTTAGTATTTTTGCTCCGTATTCTGGACATGCATATTCTGCGCTGTTCTTTTGTTAAATTATCCATAATTAACTTACCTTATTTGTGATTACTCCTTTTACTTCCCCTTCTATTTTAAAATTATCTCCTGCAAGAAAGGGTGTGTATTTTGGATTCAATGATATAAGAATAATCTTGTCTTTTTCCTTTTTTATCTTTTTGATTAACGCTTCGCCTTCGTTCACGCAAACAACAATACTGCCGCTGTCAGCATCATCTGTTCTTCTTGCAATAACAAAATCTCCCTCGTTTATTTTAGGCTCCATAGAGTCGCCTTTTGCCTTTACCATAAAAGCCTCATAAGAAGGAAAACTGAGCAGTCTTGTTGAGATAGGTATCCGGTCAATAGGATTGCCGTCCAGGATAGAACCATTTGGTCCGCAGTGAGCAAGACCGTATAAATTTAGATAGGTTATTTGTTTCTCCGGCGCATCTTTCAAGACTTGATAGTCTCTAGGATTATAAGGATTTTTTTTGAGATATCCTTTCTTTTCCAGCTGTCTCAAGTGGTAGACAACTACGCTCGTAGAAGACAAATCGAGCAAATCCCGCATTTCTCTTATGGTTAAAGGGTCATCAATATTTTTAATCAGTAGCTCCAGCAGTTTTTTTTGGACTTTGTGTAGGTTGTTTTTAGTCATAGTTATTCACAATATTCTTACTACTTCCATTTTAAGGTATTTAGAAATACAAGTCAAGAACATCTTGACTTGTTCTAGTCTTTGTTCTATACTGGAATCAGTTATTGCGGAGTCGACAATAACGGTAATTAAAAATTAACTTATTATCATTATGGCCAAGACAAAACAAGAGATCGTTTCCGAGATTAAATCTCATATGACTCAATGCGGTGGCAGTTATTCGGATTGGTATGTTGGAATAGCTACTGATCCGAGGGGGCGTCTGTTCAATGACCATAATGTTGACGAGAAAAATGGTGCATGGATTTTTCGTGAGGCGGAAAACTCCAGCTCTGCACGTAAAGTTGAAGACTATTTCGTCAACACATTAGGAACAGACGGCGGTACCGGCGGAGGTAATTATTCCTCGCGGTATGTTTACGCTTACAAAAAAACATCGTATACTAACGAAAATAACTAAACCTATGAGCAACAAAAAAGGACAGCCACAAAGACGAGGTACAGCCTACGAAAAAAGAAAGGCAAAAGACCATAGGGCTAAGCGTGTCGGCGGCCCCGGCAACCCCGATGCAAGAAAAGGCAGACAGAAACTGGAAATGAAGAACTGGAAAAGACCTGTTCCAAGGCCTGAAGTTGTTAAAGCACGAAGGAAAGGCGTAACAAAATTTATCAGCAAGAGCGGTTTTACTGAACCAGCTTTACAGTATGGGAAAGAACGGAAAATGAAGCTGTACAAAGGCAGAAAAAGATTAGTATAATAAATACCATAGAGAACTTGATCCCACCACCGCCCTAATTTGTAGCCGCCGCCTCGCCCGCAAAGTGGGTGTCCAAGCAGGCGGGCAAAAAGGAAGGGGGTCTGGGGGAAGGAATTTTTGCCCGCCTGCTCTGCCGCGCGAAGCGTGGCATGGGGTGGGAAG
>JALTHX010000063.1:0-4484 GCA_027076005.1 Caldisericaceae bacterium | reverse complement strand
GATTATAACCGAAGGTTTCAGGGTAGTTAAAGAAGCCCCGTTTGTGCCGAAAGCCCCGGATTATGCCTGGTATCGTTCAACATTCTTCAGGGTAGAGCTTGTAGACAAGCCTAATCCACTTATTACCGAAAAAGTAGATTGGGAAAGAGATCTTTACTACGATGAAGACACGTACGTTGCGCTTCCATAAAAAATGTTTTCCAAAGTAAAAAGTTTTTCTTTAAAGGGCCTTGATGAAATTGACGTAATCGTAGAAATTGATACTTCTCATGGTTTGCCCTCTTTTAATATTGTAGGTTTACCTGACGAGGCAGTGCAGGAATCACGTGAGCGAGTGCGCTCTGCAATTAAGAATGCGGGTTTTGAATTCCCTCTTCAGCGTATTACCGTGAACCTTGCGCCTGCCGAAGTGCGAAAAGCAGGCTCTGTATACGATTTACCTATTGCCGTAGGAATTCTCTCTGCAACCGGAGCCATACATTCGAAAGATTTGCTAAACAAATTTCATTTTGCCGGCGAGCTTTCTTTGGATGGCGGGATAAGGAGGATTTCAGGTGCTTTGCCAATGGCAATGGGGCTTTCCGGGAAAGGGGTGCATTTTGTTGTCCCAAAGGAAAATCGCGACGAAGTAGAGATTATAACAGATATTGAAACTTATCCAGTGCATCATTTGCATGAGGTTGTGGAATTTCTGAACGGAGATAGAGAAATTGCTTCTTCTCATCAGGATATAAGAGACAAACTTAAAAATCAGAGTGCGTTTGATATGGATTTTTCAGATGTGAAAGGGCAATTTCAGGCAAAACGAGCGATGGAAATTGCAGCTGCCGGCAGCCATAACATTGCGATGATGGGCAGCCCCGGATGCGGAAAAACATTGCTTGCCCGAAGGTTCCGACAATTTTGCCTCCGCTAAGTGAAGAAGAGGCAATTCAGGTTACACAGATTTACAGCGTAGCAGGATTGCTTGGAGACGGAATTATTACCGAAAGGCCTTTTCGTGCGCCTCATAATACTGCTTCTTCGGTTGCAATCATAGGTGGCGGATGTCGTTTTCCATATTTTTTGCGACTAAACCCATATTTTTTGCGACTAAACCCATATTTTTTGCGACTGGATCCATATTTCTTGAGACTCTCGTGTTTTATGGTAGGGTAGTTAATAATGTGTGCGAGAGTCGAAAAACTCAAGTTTCCCAAATTTGTAAAATACAAAAATACTTATTTGTATCTAATATGGATAATGGATGTTATAAAAAAGAGCGGTAGTAATGATATCAGGTATAGATGCTTATTTAAAACACTACCAAATGGTTTACCAAAAGGAAATTTGTCTGATGAAGATCTAAAGGAAGGGTTATATATAATAATGGAGTTTTATCCCGAGTTTTTAGCCCCCTTTTCTGTAGGAAAAATATATTATTATACAGAAAATAATGACGACTCTCTGATAAATACTCTCTCTTTTGGTATAGAAAGGGAAAGAATCCTAGACATAGAATTTAGACCTGAGGAAATGGAGGTGAGTAAAGCCGGGAAGGTTATCCCTGTTGGGTTGTATAATTTAAACCACAAATTCTATAGTGCCAAAAGAGGTGCAGAGACTGATTTTACAAGCGAGATTAAACATCAATATGTGGTCATTACCTATTATAATGATTATGAGATCATTACCCCGTCTTTTACAATTACCCCAATATTTTATTTCACTTCCACCAAAATGCGAAAAAAACTCCTTTCGACAAGCTTTAAGTTTAGTGATTTATATTATGAGATAGGCAATGATGAACAAGGAATTCCATTTATTAGATTAAAGGGAAAAATGCCTAAGTTTGATATACCTTTCATATATTACTTTGCTACCCATGGATATGCTTCCAAACAAGCGGAGAAGATAATGCCAAGTATAATTGCAAAGGAAATACTATCACACCAAGATAAGGATCATGTTCCCCTGAAATTATTATTTCCTTTTAAACACCGTGTAAGGGCAAAGATAAGAGGTTTGGTATGTGACAAATGTAGGAAAATACTGGTCGAAGAGATACAAGATTTTTATCCTAAAGATTTCTTTGGATTTGACAAAATCGTTGCGGAATATTCCTATGTCCTAGGGAAGAAAACCGAAATTTTTTTTGTGGATCGCAATAGTAATAAATGGGTAGCGTATGACCGAAGCCCTAAAAATAGAAGGCGCCACTCAAAGAGTATAGAAGTTAGGTACGAAATACTTAAGAAAGAAATAGAAGGGTATTACTCAGGCGTTGATATCATTTTTAAAAATACTAGTGAAGGAGAAGGCAAGCCTCTCCCCACTAGCAAGTTTGTAAATAAACATGAAGATATAAAGCAGGATCAAAAATTAACATTTGATAATTCTCCTCACTATAAGGATAGGAGTGTAAAACCTGCAGAATTAATCAGGGCGATAAAGGAAGTAAGCGCAAAAGCAGAAGAAGGGAGACAATTTGATCTTAATGACTTTAAAAAAATGGTAGATGTTTTGAAAGAATGGGATTCTGTTAGCATTAAAACATATGAATCTTTTGAACTTCCCGTAAATAAATTTCATTCAAACAATAAAAAGGCGTATTACAATGATGGTAGGGTAAGGAAATTTAGCATCGTGGACATTACTATTGACGATAAGGGAAAGAATATATATGCGAGTTTGATTGAAGTTGACCAAGCTGGCTTGGAGAAAGGTATTTCGACCTATGTTCTCGTTTGGCCTGATGATTCTGTAGGGCATGCAAAAATAATAGATGAGTTATTATCATGGTACTTCAAAGGAAATAAGTTCATGGTGATCCGAAATGTCTTGAAGGAATGCTGTAACGCCAGTTTAATACGCAAAAACCATCCAGAAGAAAAATTTGGACAAAACTACGCAAAATGGTGCGATAGGCTCGTTAAAAAGATTGTAAGAGAGGCAGAGAGTTATTCGTTAGACACCGGAAATAAGTGATTTTATAGACTATCATAAAATTTTCTAATGTCGGCTGTATTTTCTAAATGTCTATTGATGCTTGCACGAAGATTGTTATGCATTATAATTTAACACAAATAATAAGTTCTATTTATTCATAATTCTATACTAAAACTTGCTTGTTATTTGAACTTATTATTGTTTATGAGTGGTAGGAGGTATTTACGATTTGGATTATAAAGCTGATGGATGGCATTTATTCCTAAATGTGTTGAAGGAAGATAACGAACCTTTGGCCGCAGTTCTTAAAACTTTTATTCCCATTAAAGTAGACGAAGACGTGCTTTTTGTGTATTCTGACAGTGAATTCAAAAAGGAAGTAGTATATGAAAGGATTGATCTGATAAATTCTGTCCTTAGAAAAATAACGGGGCTTTACCTGAAAACATCTGATAAGCCGGGTAAGCGAATAGAAGTACCCGTGTTGGCGAGCAATAAAAATAGTAGTGTGGAGATAACAGCAAGACTGAAAAGAGTTATTTTTTGGGATAAAAAAGATTATTATATCCTTGCTCTAAAGACGCCGTCCGGCGAGGAGATTATAGCGGTTGGAAAATCTGATTTAAGGCCTATGGACGGTGCAAAATATAAGGTAAAAGGGCACTGGATATATCATCCTAAATATGGAAATGAGATAAAATTTGATTCCATTCAGCCGATAATAGAAAACGATATTGTTAAGTTTTTGTCCTCAGGAATTATTAAGGGCATTAAGGAAGCCATCGCTGAGAACATTGTATCTACATTTGGAGAAGATACGTTGAATATATTGAACAACGATATAGACAGGCTTATAGAAATAAGGGGAATAGGAGAGAAGACGCTTGAAACAATAAAGAAGAGCTATGCGAAAAATGAAACTTTGAGAGATATTACTTTATTTTTTTCAAAGTACGACATTCCGCTTTCGCAGATATATAAGATGTATAAAACTTACGGTACTGATGCAGTGCAAACCGTAAGCAAAAATCCCTACAGGCTCATAAAGGATATAGAAGGAATAGGCTTTAAAAAAGCAGACAGGATTGCGGAGAAGTTGGGCATAGAAAGTGCAGATCCTTACAGAATTCAGGCGGGCATAGAATTTATGCTGAGGAATTCTGTCAAATTTGGAAACGTTTTTCTTCCTAAGGATAAACTTATCCGCGATACAGCTGAGCTGCTGAATTTACCTGAAAAACTTGTAGAAATGAACCTCCGTAATAGTGAGAATATTGTTTTTGATAAGGACAGTGTTTACCTCAAGAATGAGTATCAGTACGAGACTGGGGCTGCCTATGAGATACAGAGGATTTGGAAGAGAGCGAAGCCCCTTACTTTTGAATACGTTACCAATGTGAATCTTTCGGAGGAGCAGAGAAAAGCAGTGGAGAATGTATTTAAGTACGGAATCTCTATCATTACTGGCCTTCCTGGTACGGGAAAAACAACAGTCATAAGCACAATAGTGAGTAGTGCAATTAGAAGTAGGTATAAAATTGCACTTGCATCTCCTA
>JALTHX010000062.1:0-4530 GCA_027076005.1 Caldisericaceae bacterium | reverse complement strand
CCTTCATACCCCTTACAGGCAGGAATTGCACCCTGTTTCCTTATAAAATTTTCTGCTATTTCATCAAGCTTTTTTGTAGTAATACCCGGTTTTGCATTATCACGCATAAGTTCCAAAGCTTGACGTAAAATTCTACCAGATTTTTTCATTTTTTCAATCTCTTCAGGAGTTTTTATCTCAATCATTCAATGCCTCCTGAATCTTATTTTGAATGCCTTCCACGGAACCGACAGCATCAATTTTCTGTAAAAGCCCGTTTTCTTCAAAAAAACTTATCAGCGGATCAGTTTCATTCTCATAAACTTTAAACCTATTTTTGACAACTTTTTCTTTATCGTCATCTCTCTGTATAAGTTTCGTTCCGCATTTATCGCATTTCATATCATCTTGTGGCGGATTAAAATAAATATTATAAACCGCACCACATTTAGGGCATATCCTTCTCCCACTGATGCGTTTTACAGCTTCCTCGTCAGAAACAAATAAATAAATTGCGGTATCAAGCAAAATCCCTTTACTTTTCAAGTAACGCATAACAAAATCCGCCTGATGAACAGTACGTGGAAAACCATCAAAAATAAAACCTTTTTCCAAATTATATTTGTTTAATAGTTTTTCAATGAATTCCTCCACAACGCCATCCGGCACAAGTAACCCAGCATTTATATATTTTTTGAACTTGCTGCCAACTTCAGTATTGCTGCTAAGTTCTTCCCTTAATGCATCTCCTGAGGAAATAAAAGGCACTTTCAGCATTTTACCAAGCATTTGTCCTTGCGTTCCCTTGCCTGCCCCCGGAGGGCCGAGAAGAATAATATGAGTTTTCATTTCAAGAAGCCTTTATAATGCCTCATAAGAAGGTATGCTTCTATCTCCTTCATCGTTTCAAGTGCTACACCAATAATAATAAGAATAGAAGTACCTCCGAAAACAAATGCAGTAACGGCCATCTTTCTAAATATTAAATTCGGGAGAATCGCTACAAGGCCAAGAAATATAGATGTAGGAAGTACAATTTTATTCAATACGCCTGCAATATATTCAGCGGTAGGTTCACCCGGGCGTATACCTGGAATAAACCCTCCGTACTTTTTCAAATCATCGCTAAGCTGAATCGGATCATACGTAAGCTCTGTATAGAAATACGTAAAGAACACGATAAGAGAGAAGTATATAACATTATACCATAGACCTGTGGGGCTCCCAAAATAAGGTTGTGCCAAATGCACATTAAACCATGAATTCGGCCAAAATTGCCCTATCGTTACAGGGAACATCATCACTGATACGGCAAAGATGATCGGAAGAACTCCTGCCTGGACAAGCCTTAATGGAATATATGTAGATTGACCTCCGTATACTTTCCTTCCCACAATCCTCTTTGCATATTGCACTGGAATTCTCCTTTCAGCCTGGTATGCATATATTACACCTGCAATAAGCACAAGCATACCGAGCACCTCCCCGATAATCGAGGCAACACTTAAAGAATTAGCGCTGTAAAGTTGCCTTATCTCAACAAAACCAACAGGAATTCTACTGACAATGCCAGCAAAAATGATAAGTGAAACACCGTTTCCTATTCCTTTATCCGTCATTATCTCGCCGAGCCACAAAACAATATAAGAGCCCGCAATCAGACTCATTATAATAACAACTTTAAGCAAAATGCTGTTGCTTATAAGATAATTTTTAAACATTACAAGGACGGAAAACGCCTGAAGTGCAGCGAGAAAAATGGTAAGCTGCCTTGTATACTGGGCCATTTTTTTCTGCCCTTCCTCTCCGCCTTCTTTCGCAAGTTGTTCAAGCGACGGTATAACCGCCGTGAGAAGCTGCAAGATAATTGATGCATTAATGTACGGAATAACGCTTAATGCAAAAATAGAGAAATTCCCGAAACCACCACCTGAGAAGAGGTCAAGCAATGCAAGAAATCCTCCCTTCTGAATAAGGCCTTGAATCGCTGTCCTATCAATCCCAGGAACAGGAATATACGTCCCTAGTCTGAATAGAATGAATAAAAACAGGGTAATCCACATCCTTTTTCTTAGCTCTTTTAATTTAAACGCTCTTTTTAATGTTTCCCACATATTAAATTACCTCTGCTTTTCCTTGAACCTTCTCAATTTTTTCTCTAGCACTTGCGGAAAATTTAGAAGCTTTAACGGAAATAGGCTTTTTAATTTCTCCCCCGCCCAAAACTTTTACTTTTTCTCCAAAAAGCTCATTAAGGTTAATTTCTTCTTTTTCTCCTGCAAGCTTTTCTATAATATCAACATTTACTTCCGCAAATTCTTCCCTATTAAGTGACTTAAAACCTCTGAGTTTGGGTAGACGCCTATAAAGTGGTGTTTGCCCTCCTTCAAATCCTTTTTGCTTTGTTCCTCCTGAGCGAGCTTTTGCACCTTTACACCCATAAGTTGAATAGGTGCCATGCCCGGAGCCATTACCTCTTCCAACGATTCTTTTTCTCTTTTTAGAGTGTGCTTTTGGCTTAAGATCCTGAAGTCTCATTTCCACCTCCAACTGGTACTCTTTTTCTTGAAGAATTACGCTGGAGCACCACATCTATATCCTGAAATGCTTTCATAGTAGCACGTGCAATATTCAATGAGTTTGACGTCCCAAGCGATTTGGAAAGGAGATCTTGAATCCCTGCTTTATCAGCAATAGCCCTAATTACTCTACCTGCTACAATACCTGTTCCGGAAACTGCAGGAGCAAGAAACACATATGCTGCATCAAATTTTGTGGTAATTCGCGTGGGAATTGTATTATTTTTTAAAGGGACATGAATTATATTCCTTTTTGCATCGGCAATGCCCTTGGCAATTGCAGCTGGAATTTCCCTTGCTTTTCCAACACCAATACCTACTCGTCCTTTCTTATCTCCTATTACCATAACAACCCTGAATTTCAAAATTTTTCCGCCTTTGACTACCTTGGTAACTCTATTGATCTGGAGAATTTCTTCCTCGAACTCCTTCTTTTCTACAGATCTACGTCTTCTTCTTGTGTTGTTATTGTTCACATTCACCTCCTAAAACTTGAGCCCTTTTTCTCTCGCAGCCTCAGCAAGAGTTTTAACTCTACCATGGTAAAGGAAACCGCTTCTATCAAAAGCTACTTCCTTGATGCCCTTTTCTAATAACCTCTCAGCAATAAGTGTTCCTATAAGCTTCGCAGCCTCTATATTTTTTTTACTGCTTAATTTATCCTTAAAATCTTTTTCCAGTGTAGAAGCTGATGCAAGAGTGATTCCTTTTGTATCATCAATTACCTGGACATAAATATTCTTAAGGCTAATAAAAACAGAGAGGCGCGGACGGTCTGAAGTACCACTAAGGTGCTTTCTTATCCTAATATGCCTCATCCGCCTTGAATCTTTTCTATTTTTCTGTTTAATCATACACAGCCTCCTTATTTAGCACCCGCTGCAATGGTCTTTCCGGCTTTTCTTCTAATTTTCTCACCTTCATAGATAATACCCTTTGCTTTATACGGATCCACTTTTCTCAAATGCCTCAACTTCTGAGAGAACTGCCCCACAAGCTCTTTGTTAATACCACTAACTGTTATGACTTGTTTTTCTATTGTTACTTCTATCCCTTCGGGTACTTTTAATATTACCGGATGACTGAAACCAAGTGAAAGTTGAACTTCTTTGCCTTTCAAGACACCTTTATATGTTTTTTCGTTTATTACAAGCTTCTTGGAAAAACCATTGGTAACACCCAACACCATATTATTAATTAAGGCCCTGGTGGTTCCATGTAAGGCTCTATAAAAAGGCTTGTCCGAGGGACGTTTTACGGTAATCACATTATCCTTCATTTCAATAGCAATTTCCGGATGAAAAGTCCTTTTCAATTCACCCTTGGGACCTTTTATCGATACAGTATTTTCTTTATCTATTTTTACAGTTACTCCTGCCGGAATTTGAACTGGCATTCTTCCTATCCTGGACATATCTGCACCTCCTACCAAATGAAGCAGATAACTTCTCCACCCTGGCCTGCTTTTCTTGCCCCTCTGTCAGTCATAAGACCTTTTGGTGTGGAAATTATTGCTGTTCCAAGTCCGTCAAGCACCCTGGGGAGTTTATCTTTTCCTACATATATCCGCCTCCCAGGCTTGCTGATTCTCTTAATTCCAAGGATATAACTTTCCATACTCGAGCCATACTTTAAATATACCCTGAGCATTTTCTTACCTTCGATTTCCTGCTCATCAAAATTTTCTATATATCCCTCATTCTTCATTATGCGAAGAATCTCTCTTCCGATATTACCGTAAGGAACGGTAAGAGATTTATGTTTCATATTGCTCGCATTTTTAATTCTTACGAGTATATCAGAGATTGAATCATTAACCATATATTTTCCTCCTCACCAGCTTGCTTTTTTAACGCCGGGCAATTTGCCTTCTAAGGCAAGTTTTCGCAAGCAGTGCCTGCAAAGACCAAATTTACTGTAAACTGCTCTTGGCCTGCCACATATTTTACATCTATTATGCTGTCTAACTTTA
>JALTHX010000061.1:0-13176 GCA_027076005.1 Caldisericaceae bacterium | reverse complement strand
CAAAAGGACTTGACAATACTCTATAAATTTGTATATTGTGTTGGAGTGGGGCTATAGCTCAGCTGGGAGAGCGCCTCCTTGGCGTGGAGGAGGTCAGGGGTTCAAATCCCCTTAGCTCCACCAAATTTTTTATTAAGAGGTTATAATGGAAAAATACGACTTTTTATTTATTCAGAAAAAATGGCAAAAATACTGGGAAGAGCATAATTTTTATAGGGCTGAAGATTTTTCTGATAAGCCCAAATATTACATTCTTGTAATGTTCCCCTATCCTTCTGGTTCTGGTTTGCATGTGGGGCATTGCAGGAACTATATACCTGCAGATGTTATTGCACGCTACAAACGGATGAAGGGTTTTAATGTTTTGCATCCCATTGGATATGACGCTTTTGGTTTGCCTGCTGAGAACTATGCAATTCAAAAAGGCATCCCTCCCAAGATTGTTACACAAAACAATATTAAAACTTTTAGAAGGCAGCTTAGGATGTTAGGGCTTTCTTATGATTGGTCCAGGGAAATTAATACTTCTGATCCGGAGTACTATAAATGGACGGAATGGTTTTTTGAACTTTTGTACAAAAGAGGCCTTGCTCATGAAAATGTGAGCTCTGAGTGGTGGTGCCCGCATTGTAAAACAATTCTTGCGAACGAGCAGGTTATAGATGGTAAATGTTGGAGATGCGGAACTCCTGTGGTTAAAAAAGAGCTAAAAGAATGGTTTTTTAAGATAACATCTTATGCAGATAAATTACTTGATGATTTGAATAATATAGACTGGCCAGAGAGGATAAAATCGATGCAAAGGAATTGGATTGGGAAAAGTAAAGGGGCTGAAGTAAATTTTGTAGCCGTAGATCCTTCTGGAAACGAGCACAATGTTCCAGTTTTTACTACAAGAGTAGATACAATATTTGGAGTAACATTCCTTGTTCTTGCACCGGAACATCCTCTTGTAAAAAAGGTTACTACCAGGGAAAACATTGAGAAAGTTGAAAAGTACCTTGAAGATGCGCAGAGAAAACGTGAAATCGACCGGCTTTCTACCGAGAAAGAAAAAACGGGAATATTTACCGGAAGTTATGCCATAAATCCTCTAAACGGAGAGAAAGTACCCATATATATTGGTGACTATGTTGTTTATTCCTATGGGACTGGGGCAGTAATGGGGGTTCCTGCACATGATTTACGAGATTTTGTTTTTGCAAAAAAACATAGTATTCCTATTAAACAGGTAATAAGTCCGGCAGGTAAGGAAACAGAATTAAACGAAGCATATACTGAGGATGGTATCCTGGTAAACTCGGGGAAATTTAGTGGCTTAAAAAGCGCTGAGGCACGAGAAAAAATTGTTTCTTATATGGAAGAGAAAGGAATTGGAAATAGTATCGTACGATATCATATCAGGGATTGGATCATTTCGAGACAAAGATATTGGGGTGCTCCTATACCAATTGTTCATTGCCCTGTACATGGGGCTGTCCCTGTACCGGAAGAAGATTTGCCTGTGCTTCTGCCTGACGAAGTGGATTTTACTCCGAGAGACAGTGGAGAGTCTCCTCTTGCAAATGACCCTGACTTTGTGAATACGACTTGCCCGGTTTGTGGTAAGCCATCTGAGCGTGAAACTGATACGCAGGACGGTTTTGCCTGTTCTTCATGGTATTTCTTGCGCTATGCGGACCCTCATAATGATAAAGAGCCCTTTAGCAGGGATAAAGTGAATTATTGGCTCCCTGTTGACCTTTATATAGGTGGTGCTGAGCATGCTGTAATGCATCTTCTTTACTCTCGTTTCTATACCCATGTGTTATATGATGCAGGCTTAATCGGATTTAAAGAGCCGTTTAAAAAACTTTTGAATCAGGGAATGATTTTAGGGCCAGATCACCAGAAGATGAGCAAATCGAAAGGCAATGTAATTAATCCAGATGACGTGATAAAGAAATACGGAACGGATACTTTACGTGCGTATGTTCTGTTTATCGGCCCCTTTGATACTGACGCAGCGTGGAGTACTGAAGGCATTAACGGAGTACACAGATTTATTAATAGATTCTGGAATTTGTTTGCTAATTTAGCGGATAGCAATAAAGTTTTATCTTTTGATAGCGAAAAAGAAATTTCGGTTGTTACAGATAAATGGATACGGAAAATAACAAAGCAGATGGAGAGTTTTAAATTTAATACAATGCTTAGCAGTTTTATGGAGTGGCTTAATTATCTCGTAAAAATTTCGAATGAGAACAAAGATATTATTTATACAAAAGCATTTAGAAATTCGGTAGAAACTTTTGTACAGATGATTGCCCCTGCTGTGCCTCATGTTAGTGAAGAGCTTTGGCATATGTTAGGGCATAGTGAAAGTGTTCATCTTTCTAAGTGGCCTGAACCTAAAGGAATACACAAAGAAGACAAGACAGATATCATAATAGAGGTTAATGGTAAACTCAGGGATAAGGTAAAAGTTGCTAAAGGGCTATCCGAGGAAGAAGTAAAAGAAATTGCTTTTGCCAGCTCTAAAGTAGAAAAGTTTGTAGAAGGTAAAGATATTGGAAGAATAATTTTTGTTAAAGATAAATTGCTTAACATTGTATTAAAGAGATAAATGTGTATAATAAATTGTTTAATAAATGAGAGGAGTTGATAAAAAATGGCAAACCCAAAGAAAAAGACAACGAAGAGTAAGAAGAGAATGAGACAGTGGAAGGAGAAGAAGAGTTCTCCGAATTTAGTTGAGTGTCCTCATTGTCATCACCTTATCCTTCCGCATCATGTATGCCCATACTGTGGTTATTATGAAGGCAAGCCTGTAATTTCAGTGGAGAAGAAAAAGAAGAAAGAGAAAGCTGCATAGATGAGAATTGCTCTTGATGGAATGGGGGGTGACTATGCCCCCCGTGAAATTATTAAAGGCGCAATAGAAGCTTTAAAAGAATTAAAAGATTTGTATATTGTAGTAACCGGAAATGAAGTTGACATAAGGCAAGAACTTGCTAAGTTTTCTGAATCTCTAACAGACCGCATCTCTGTATATCCTACCGAACAGGTTATTACAATGCATGATCATCCTAAGGACGCACTTCTTATGAAAAAAAAGTCTTCCTTATATAAAGCGGTTGAGCTTGTTAAAGACGGTGATGTTGTAGGAATAGTGAGCGCTGGAAATACCGGTGCACAAATGGCTATTTCATTGTTTGTTCTTGGAAGGATGAAAGGTATTCTGCGGCCTGCGATAGCAGTTCCGTTGCCTTATCCCGGAGGGAAAATGGGGATATTAATTGACGGGGGTGCAAATGCCGATTGCGACGAAAGAATACTTTTGCAGTTTGCACTTCTTGGTAAAGTTTATCTTGAAAATATTTTAGGAAAAAATGTAACCATAGGATTGTTAAATATAGGTATGGAGCGAGAGAAAGGTTCTAAGCTTGCGCAGAAAGCATACACTATTATGGAAAAAACTTTTGAAAATTTTAAAGGTAATGTAGAGGGGAATGAGTTGTTAAGCGGTAGAGTGGATGTAATTGTTACAGATGGCTTTACCGGCAATATTGCACTCAAGTCTGTAGAAGGAGTGGCTGAGCGCATTTTGAGTGCTTTTAGGGATGAGATAAAAAGAAGTAAATTTGCTGCATTTAGTGCATTAATGATGAGAAAGAATTTAAAAAACCTTTTTAAGCAATTTGATTACGAAACTTTCGGAGGTTCTCCTCTATTAGGCGTTAATGGAATATCTATTATCGCGCATGGAAGGTCTTCCTTCGTTGCGATTAAAAATGCGATTAAAATGTGCTATAAAATGGAAAAAGAAAAGGTATTAGAAAAAACAATCAAGCAACTTGGCAATGAGAATTTTGAAAGAAACAATTGACAAAAAACTACAAAAATTAGAAAATTTGTTAGGTAAAAAAATTGAAGATAAGCATCGGAAACTATTTATTACTTCAATTACTCACTCTTCTTTCAGCGGTGAGTTTCCTGAATATCCTTCTAATGAAAGACTCGAGTTCTTAGGTGACTCTGTAATATCTCTTGTTGTAACTCACTACTTGTTTAAACATTTTCCAGATTTGCCTGAGGGTGAACTTAGCAAAAAACGGGCATACCTTGTTAGTGAAAGGGGCCTTTCTGAGAAGGCAATGGAAATTAACCTTGGTGATATATTGCTTTTTGGAAAAGGTGAGGAAAAGAATGGGGGCAGGTTTAAGAGAGCGCTCCTTGCCGATGCTCTTGAATCACTTGTTGCTGCTATCTTCCTTGCTCGCGGGTTCAAAAGAACAGAATTTTTTGTCTTGAAGATTTTTAAAAAGAATCTGGAACAGATAAAAGATATGGAAACTACAGATTTTAAAACACGCCTTCAAGAAATTTTACAAAAAGCGTTTCATGAAGTACCTAATTATGAAATTGTTAGCGAGGATGGAAGCCCGACAAATAAACGTTTTGTTGCCAGAGTTTTGATAAAGGACAGAGTTCTTGGGAAAGGTGAGGGTGGCTCTAAAAAGGATGCGGAAGAAGAGGCAGCTAAGGAGGCGTTGAGTAGTGGGTTTATTCGGGAAGCTAAAAAAACTGCTGAGGAGAAATAACGAATCAAATATAGAGGACATTGAGGAATTTCTTATCGAAAATAATTTTGGTGTAAAGTTTACGAGCGGGTTCATTTCCGAAATTGAGCGAAAACATACGTTAGATATCCAGAAATATTTAGAAGTTACAATTAGGGAAATTTTAGCTGGTAATGACTGTTCCTTACATCTTGTAAATTCGCCCTCTGTTATTTTATTTGTAGGGACAAATGGTTCCGGGAAAACTACTAGCATTGCTAAGGTAGCAAACTTATTAAGGAAACAGGGTAAGAAAGTTATGCTTGTTGCTGGGGATACATTCCGTGCGGCGGCAGCTGAACAGCTTACCAAATGGGCGAATGTGATAAACGTCTCAATAGTAAAACAAAAAACAGGAAGTGACCCCGGGGCGGTAGTTTTTGATGGCCTTGAAAGCGCAATAAGTCGTAAAATCGATGTTGTATTAGTGGACAGCGCGGGAAGAGTTGAAACAAAGAAAAATTTGCTAAGGGAACTTTCTAAAGTAGAATATATTATTGAGAGAAAAACAGGGCATAAACCTGATGAAACTCTTCTTGTTCTTGATGCATATACAGGTCAAAACGGACTTTCCCAAATCGAGGTATTTTCAAAAACGGTAAACATTACTGGAATTATTCTTACTAAATTAGATGGGAGTTCCAGTGGCGGAATAGTTGTGCCGATAGTAAAGGAGTATGGATTGCCAATTAAATTTATCGGCACTGGTGAGGGGTTAGAAGACATAGAACTTTTTAGTGCGGATTATTATATGCGTATGTTAATGTAATTGACAAATATGGTTTTTGTTTTATTCTCTGTCTGGAGGTAATTTTATGGAAAGGAACGCTAAGAAAAAGAAAATAAGCAGGAAGTTACGGTTAAGGGGGCTTATGGAAGTATATCCTGGTCTTCTTACTATTAAGGAAAGGCAGGTTTTGGAACTGTACACGAAACCTAATGTAAGCGGATCGGATGTCGCCCGTAAGCTTAAGATTTCAAGACAAGCCGTACATGACCATATAAAACGTGCATTGGATAGAATGGAGAGCTGTGAAGAAAGGGTAAAATTTCTCAAGAAACGTAGCAGAAGGAGAATGGATATACAAAAGCTTTACGATACCATAAAACGAATTGCTGAGGAAAATCCTACTCTTGAGAAAGAGTGTGAAGAAATGGATAAAATAGTGCAGCATATTGATAAAAATAGTTAATGGGTGATGGTTTATGTTTGACGGATTAAAAAGCAATCTTCAGAAAGCATTCAAATTTTTTAAAAGTAAAGGAAGATTAACTGAAGAAGACATCAAAGAAGGGTTGAGGGAAATCCGCGTTGCCTTGCTTGAAGCAGATGTTAACTATAAAATTGTGAAGGAAGTTATAAAAAATGTTGGGGAAGAGGCAAGGAAAGAAAAGGTTATAGATAGCCTTACTCCTGCCGAGCAGATCATTACAATTTTATACAGAGAGTTGTTGAATGTTCTTGGAACAAGCGCTCCTTTAAATATTGAAAGTGGCAAATTGAACTTTATAATGCTTTTAGGGCTTCAGGGCAACGGAAAGACAACTACGGCGGCGAAACTTGCCTATTACCTTAAAGAAAATGGACAGAGAGCTTTGCTTGTCCCATTTGATTTCAAACGCCCCGCTGCAAGGGAGCAACTTGTTGCACTTGGGGAACAAAATGGGATGGATGTTTTTACTGATGTTGTGAATCATCCGATTCTAACTTTAGAAAAAGTACGCTTATTTATGGAGAAGGGTGGTTTTAATACCGCGATAATTGATACTGCCGGAAGAAGAGAAATTGATGCCGAAATGATGCAAGAGTTAAAAAACGTTTATGATAGCTTTGCTTTCTCTGAAGTGCTTTTTGTTTCCGATAGTACAATAGGACAAGGGTCTTTAAAAATCGCAGAAGGATTTAATGAAGTAGTGCCTCTTACAGGAGGTATATTTACTAAATTTGACAGTAGTGCAAAAGGTGGCAGCGTACTTTCTTTTAGGTATGTTACCGAAAAACCTATAAAGTTTATTGGTACCGGTGAAAAAATTAATGAGATTGAAATTTTCCATCCGGACAGAATAATTTCCAGAATTGTTGGACGTGGTGATGTTGCAACACTTGCAGAAAAAGCTGCAAAAGCTATAAGTGAGGAAGAAAGTAAGGAAATATTTACTAAAATTCAGAATGATGCCTTTGATTTAAACGATTTTAAAAGAGAACTTCAAGGAATTAAAAAGATGGGTGGTTTTGCTTCCGTACTTTCTTCTCTGCCTACAATTCCGGGAATGAATATTTCTGCCTTGAATAATGAAGATATGCTTCCAAAAACAGAAGCGATTATTAACGGTATGACAAAGGAAGAACGTGCAAATCCTGATATTATCGATGGTTCAAGGAAGCGGAGGATCGCTCGAGGTTCCGGAGTTACAAAACATGATATAAATGTTTTGCTAAAGAACTTTAGAGCCTTTCGTAAAATGATGAAAGGAATGAAAAATATTAAAAGTATTGACCAGATTATGAAATTAAGGTAAAATAAGAAGCAAATTTGATATAAATTATGGGGAGGTCATAAATTGGCAACTAAAATTAAATTAGCAAGAGTGGGAGCGCCTCATCGGGCTGCTTATAGAGTGATTGTAACGGATTCAAGGAGTGCGACGGATAGCAATTTTATCGAAATCGTTGGCTTTTGGAATCCAGTTCCTGAGAAAGAAGAACTCGAACTGAAAAAGAATCGGATTTTGGACTGGCTTATGAAAGGAGCACAACCTACAGAATCTGTTAAAAAGATTCTGAAGAGAGGCAATGTGTGGAATGAGTTTCTAAAACTAAAGAAAGAAGGAGGAAACGACTAATGAAAGAACTTATTGAAACTATGGTGAAAGCACTGGTGGACAGACCAGAAGAAGTTGTTGTAAATGAAATTGCTGGTGAGCAGGCTGTTATTTATGAGATTAAAGTGGCAGATCAGGATATCGGCAAAGTTATTGGAAAACAGGGAAGAACTGCTAATGCATTAAGAATTATCGTTAAGGCAGCTTCCAGCAAAATTGGAAAGAACGCAAGCGTTCAGATTAACTCTAAGCCAAAAGGCGCATAAGGCGCTTTAAGGTAGACAATCCGATGAGTGCACTCCATCTTAAGCAGAATGTTACAGTTAAAGTTATTGTAACTGAGCAGTTTAGAAAAGACTATAGAACAGAGCTGGAGAAACAGCTTGGTGTAGCTGAAGGCAAGGCAAAAGAGCTTAAATCTTCACTTGCCAAACTTGTTATTGAAAGTACGGGAATGAAAGACGCGGCTTATGTTGAATCTCTAAAAGCACGTATCGAGGAGGAAAGGCTTCTTCAAGATGCTATGGCTCAAGAAATTAAAAGCAGAATATCTGAGATAGCTAAACTTAAAGATGGAGATGTCTATCCATATACGGTACTTGAGGGGTTTGTTGATGTCAAAGAAGGGGATAATCTCTTTAAGAAAACAACTGCTGCGGAAATTATCATAAAAGACGGAATAGTAGTATCCATAAAAGAAGAATGACTTTTATCGAGGCACTTTAACGGTGCCTCGTTTTTTTGCTTGAACCTATGAAAATCCATATCTTAACAGTATTTCCAGAAATTTTTAAATGTATTCGAAACGAGGGTATCATAAAAATTGCGGAAGAGAAAGGTATTTTAAATTTTCTTGTGCACAATCTCAGAGATTTTACAGTAGATAAACACAAAACTACTGATGATACTCCGTATGGGGGCGGTGCCGGTATGGTAATGATGGCATCTCCGGTAATAAAAGGAATTAGGAATATAGATAAGGCTTTTGGAAAAACTTTTAAGATATTTCTTACCCCTCAGGGAGAACGATTTAGTCAGGATACAGCACACTTCCTTGCTGGAAAAGAACAACTCTTACTGCTACCTGCACATTATGAGGGTATGGATGAGCGTGTTATGGATTATGTGGATATGGAGCTTTCAGTTGGTGATTTTATATTGAGCGGTGGCGAGTTTGCATCACTTCTTGTAATAGATGCGGTCGTAAGGCTTCTTCCGGGTGTACTGGGTAATGAATCCTCGCTCAGTGAAGAAAGTTTTGAGAATAATTTGCTTGAATATCCTCATTATACGAGGCAGAGGGGAATAGGGGGCAGTGAAGTGCCTGAGATATTGCTCAGTGGCCATCATGAAAACATAAGGAAATGGCGTCTCAAAGAATCTCTAAAACGTACTTTGGTAAAACGTCCTGATATTTTGTTGAAACATAGTTTCACCGATGAAGAAAAGCTACTTCTTGAAGAAGTGGTGAAAGAAATTGATGAAACGGTTAAGGAAATTTTAAAATGAATGTATACCTCGTTCTTCTCCATTATCCTGTTTATAATAAGCATGGGGAGGTTATTTCTACGAGTGTAGTAATTCATGATATTCATGATATGGCGAGATGCGGGAAAACTTTTGGAATTAAAAAGTTCTATATTGTTCAGCCATTTGAGGGAGAGCGTGATATTGTGAATCGTATAAAAAAATTTTGGGAAGATGGCGGGAAACGGTATAATCCGAATAGGGCAGAAGCGGTAAAAATCGTTTCAGTCAAGCAAAGTTTTAGAGAAGTTTTAAATGAAGTCAAGGTTGAGGAAAAAAAGAACCCTATTTTAGTTGGGACTTCTGCAAAAGAACGGGGCAAACATATTTCTTATAGAACGTTATCTGCAAAAATAGTGGATGACAATATACCAGTCGTGCTTATTTTCGGAACGGGCTGGGGGATTGCAAGCGAGATAGAGGATACATTTGACTACTTTCTTCCGCCAATACAGGGAAGCTCTAATTATAATCACCTCTCCGTGCGAAGTGCTGCTGCAATAGTGATGGATAGGATCTTAGGAGGGAGGAAATAATGATTTTTATAGGTTATAGAAGGTAAATCGGAAGAGATGATGTAGAAGGCATTGTGGAATTTCTTGAGGAGCATAATGAATTTACAGAAGTTTATATTGTTTATAAAGAGCCGCTAACTGAGGTTGTAAGAAATCTTTTAAAGAAAAAAGATTTTCATACTATCCAGAGTGATTATTTAAGAAAAACCCTAAAAGAAATAAAAAACAAAGGGGAGAGTAAAGCTTACTTTCTAGATGAATTCGGCAAGCGAAAGCTTAGGAATCCGTGCGGAAGGAGTTTATCAAGGCCCCAGTATTGGTAAAATTATCTTAAAACCATTTTTTGTTATATACTGAATTTATGAAAATCGGTATTATAGGTGCGGGAAAAGTAGGCACTGCTCTCGCTATTATTTTTGCAAGGAATGGGTTCAATGTTTTAATTGCCAGCAAGCATAGGGGCAGTGCAAACGAGGCGGCAAGGATTTCCCGGGCGAAAAGTGCTGAAATATTAGACGCAGCAAAAGCTGATATCGTGGTTTTGTCAGTTCCTGATATGGAGATAGTAAATGCAGCAAAGACTATACAACCTGTTGTTCATAAGAATCGAGTTGTTTTGCATCTGAGTGGCTCGCTTCCGTATGATATAATTCAATTTTTGAATTCATACACAGGTGCTTTACATCCGTTGAAGTCTTTTGCTGATCCTATTAATTCCGCAAAAACAATCAAGAATACGCTCTTTACCTTTGATGGGGATAATGCGGCATTTGATATCTTATTGCCATTAATTAAGAAGATTGGCTGTAAGTTAGTGAGGATAAATTCTGCCGATAAACCATTATATCACCTTGCGGCAGTTCTTACTTCAAATTATACTGTAACGCTTTTTGATATTTCGGAGCACATATTAAGGCATATAGGATTTAGTAAGGGAGAAGCAAAAGAGGCCTTGATGAGCTTGCTTAAAGGTGTAATTTATAATATAGAAACTAAAGATGCAAAAAGCGCTCTTACCGGACCAATTTTACGCGGAGATAGTAATACTGTAAAACTGCACATACAGAATATAACGGATGAAAACATCAAAACTATTTACAAATCTCTTGCTTTTGCTACACTAAAAATAGCAGAGAGGGAAGGTTTAAGTAAGGATAAAATTAAAAAAATTAGGGAGGTGCTGAATGGATAAGATTACTGCTCCAAAAATAAAACGTTTCAAAGGAAAAAAACTGATTACTGCTTTAACGGCTTATGATTTCCTTACGGCAAGGATAATTGATGAAGCGGGTATAGACATAATTCTTGTTGGTGATTCAGTAGGCACTACGGTTCAAGGGCTGAGTTCCACCCTACCGGTAAAAATGGAAGAGATGCTGTACCACACAAGAATTGTTCATAGAGCTGTGAAAAGAGCCCTTTTAGTTGGAGATATGCCTTTTCTTTCCTATCAGACTTCTGAAAGTGATGCAATCAAAAATGCGGGATTGTTACTTAAAGAAGGTGCAGAAGCAGTGAAGCTTGAAGGAGGGGTTGCAGTTGCCTCGACAGTGGAAAAATTAGTGTCTTCAGGAATACCCGTTATGGGTCATATAGGGCTTACTCCTCAATCAATAAATATTTTTGGAGGCTACAAGATTCAGGGAAGAACAGAAAGTAAGGCTGAAGGTTTAGTAAATGATGCGCTTGCACTTGAACAAGCAGGCGTGTTTAGTATCGTATTGGAGGGAATGCCCGAAGAAACAGCTAAGGAAGTTAGTGATGCAATAAAAGTTCCTACAATAGGTATTGGCGCAGGGAGGTATTGCGATGGTCAAATCCTTGTTATAACAGATATTTTGGGGCTGGATCCTACATTTACTCCGCGTTTTGTTAAAAAATATAAAAACTTGTATGGCGAGATCGAAGATGCAGTAAAAAAATATATAAGTGATATTGAAAATAAACGGTTTCCATCGGAAGAGAATGTTTTTCACGTAAAGAAGGAGAGTAAAGAGTAATGAAAGTTATTAGAACTGTACAAGAAATGAAGGAATTTTCACGAGCTGTGCATAAGGAAGGTAGTTCAATCGGATTTGTGCCTACTATGGGGTTTTTGCACGAGGGGCATCTCTCTCTTGTGCGTGCTGCAAAAAATAACAATGATGTTGTTGTTGCAAGCATATTTGTAAATCCTACACAGTTTGCGCCAAGTGAAGACTTAGACAAATATCCCAAGGATGAGAAAGGCGATTGTGATAAACTTGAAAAAGAAGGGGTTGCAGCAGTTTTTATCCCTACTGCGGAAGAAATGTATCCTGAAGGTTATCAAACTTATGCAGAGGTAACGGGGCTTACAAAATATCTTTGTGGCAGGTTTAGGCCTACTCACTTTAGGGGAGTTGTTACTGTTGTTTTAAAACTTTTCAATATCGTAAATCCTGATAAGGCCTATTTTGGGAAAAAGGATTATCAGCAGTTCAGAGTGATTGAAAGGATGTCGAAGGATTTAAATCTTGATACTGAAGTTATTCCCTGTCCCATTGTGCGTGAAAAAGATGGCCTTGCAATGAGTTCAAGAAACAAATATCTTACACCTGAAGAAAGGAGCGATGCAACGATTATTTCCAGAGCAATCAAAAAAGGTATGGAAACTATTTTAGATGGAGAAAGAGATAGTGGTAAAGTAATTCAATTGATAAAAGAAATGATCGGAAGCGCAAAAACGCTTAAAAAAATTGATTACGTGTCTATTGTGGACATTTATACCTTAGAAGATGTGCCTTTTATCGATAGAGACGTACTTATTGCTGTGGCTGCTTACTTTGGAAAAGCACGTCTTATCGACAATAAGGAGGTATTTTTAAATGCAAAGAATTATGCTTAAATCCAAAATACACAGGGCGCATATTACCCGTGGAAATTTGAATTACGAAGGGAGTATTACAATAGATAAGGTTCTTGCGGAAAGAGCGAACCTAAAAGAATTTGAACGTGTGGATATTTATAATGTGTCGAATGGCGAGCGTTTTTCCACATATGTTTTATACGGAAAGTCCGATAGCGGATGTATTGAGTTAAATGGAGCGGCGGCACGAAGAGGTGAAGTAGGGGATGTAGTAATTATTGCTTCTTATGCCGTAATGGATGAAAGTGAGATAAAAAGTTTCAATCCTGTTATTCTGCTTGTTGATGAAAATAACAGGATTGAAACTAAAATATAGTTAATTATCCTATTTGGTTTAAAAGCCTTCTTACCTCTCCTGTATCAGTGTTAAAACTAAATGCATACTTTTTTGCACGTGTTCGAATTGCAAGCACATTAGGGCTATTGTTTCCATCTTCATCCTGATATCCTTCTGATATTTTTACCTTTATTATATCTTTCGGATAAATTGCAAAGTTCTTGTCTGTTTCACTCATAATATCTTCAGGTTTCATTTCTATGTATCTATTTGCAAATGTAAAGCTTGTTCCTGCACGTGCAAGATACTGTTTAAATCTACCATGTCCTTCTTCCTTTGCTTTTACTGCGCGCATTCTTGCTTCTTCTTTCATAATGTCCGTGCGTACTTTTGCTGCAATAAGCCTTTTTGTAGTTGCGACAAGCGTAAAAGTTTCCCACCTGATAAACCCAGTTTTAAGCCATGCATTTGGTATAACACCTAATACTTTTTCCTCTTCCATTTCTTCTTCTCCTTGTTTAATAATATTTTACACTATGATATATG
>JALTHX010000060.1:0-4550 GCA_027076005.1 Caldisericaceae bacterium | reverse complement strand
AAAGTACTTTAATCCCAAATTATACACTTCTTTTAGTGGGTTATTGGACCAAATCTCCAATCTATTTAAGTGCTTGTTTTTTATGGCACACAAGTTGCTGAATTAGAGAGTGATAATAAATTTGGCAGGAGTTAATTGGCCTCTCGATTCTAAAAGAGATGTTTGATTGCTTTGATGAAAAACTTATTGAAGAATTCTAGTGTCTCGTCAAGCCTAAACTGCCACATCTTGCTTGTCCTTTTTCGCGCCTGCTGCGTCACGCTTTCAGCCACATAGCAACACTATGCGCCTGAAGGCGTGTCTTGCAGGCACAAAAAAATGCTGTGCAATCTTACGACATTTCAGACTTGACGGGACACTAGTTCTTTTTAGGCTTCCAGGGACCGAAACCAAAAGACCATAAAAAAAGTAGGTCTGTGTGCCTTCCGCCTCACACCTGTCTGCCGTGCCGATACAGGCAGGTCTTTGGCAAACTTGGCTGCTACATAATATGGGTTAAAGCGATGCAAGTTGAAAAAAAGTGATTGATGGTGCAGAAAAGGTTCTTGAAATGTTGAGAGGTGGCCGGAAGGAAATGCGTCAGGTGTAGTCCTTTGGCCCATAAATGCTATAAGACTGCAGGGATAATAAAGAAGAAATATGAATCAAAAGAGAAAAAAAGTATTTCCAAAAGTAGAAGGCATAGGGCGAGAGACTCCAAAGATTATAGAAAGACCGTTTACACCACCTGCCTCTAAACGAGTGTTGGATTCTCCTCTTGAGACGATCATACCCCCCGAAATCAAAAACGATAAATTCTACGACATAATTCAAAAAATCGCAAGTGAAGAAAAAATCAAAACAGTTCTTGAAATTGGTTCATCCTCAGGCGCAGGGAGCACAGAAGCCTTTATATCAGGGATACGGAATAATCCTAACAAACCTATACTTTTTTGCATGGAAGTCTCAAAATCTCGTTTTGAGGAGTTACAAAAAAGATATTCAGAATATTCATTTGTTAAATGTTACAACGTTTCTTCCGTATCTTTGGATAAGTTCCTGTCTGAAGAAAATGTTATTCAATTTTATAATACAATTAAGACATCCCTCAACAATTATCCACTCGACACTGTCATAGACTGGCTTCGACAGGATATTAAATATATAAAAAAAAGTGGAGTCCCTGATGATGGAATATTGAGGATAAGAAAGGAGAACAATATAACTAATTTCGATATGGTTTTGATAGATGGCTCTGCATTTACTGGCAGTGCTGAACTTGACGAAGTTTATGGTGCAAAATTTATTCTACTGGACGATATTAATGATATCAAGAATTACAAAAACTATAAACGCCTATTGAATGATCCTTACTATTCACTTGTAACGGAAAGCTGGGATCTCCGTAATGGTTACGCAGTATTCAGAAAAATGGCGAATAAACAGGACTCTTATGCCTCTATAAAAGTCACTGTAGAATCTATCGAAGGCAAGTTGGTACCTGGGCAAGAAGAATTTCTCTTCAATAAAGTAAATTCGCTCCCTGATTCTGAACAATTGCCCATACATTTCTTTACTATTGTTCTTAACGGTCAACCATTTATCCGTCATCATATCGAGGTCTTTAAACAATTGCCGTTCAAGTGGCACTGGCACATCATTGAGGGCGTAGCAGATTTGAAACATGATACAGCATGGAGCGTACAACTAGGCGGACGTATTACTGATGAACTTCACTGCAACGGTCTTAGTAATGACGGAACAACAGAATATCTTGATGAAATTAAGCGCCAGTTTCCTGAAAATATAACAATTTATCGCAAACCGCGGGGTATTTTCTGGGATGGAAAACTTGAAATGGCTAATGCGCCACTTACGAATATCCATGAGGAATGTCTACTTTGGCAAGTGGATGCCGATGAATTATGGACGGTTGAACAAGTTTGTGCGACGCGATACATGTTTCTTGCAAATCCCAACAGGACAGCCGCTTATTATTATTGTCATTTTTTTGTAGGTGAAAATTTAGTAACCACGACACGTGACACATATGGTAACCATACAAGTTATGAGTGGCTACGTACATGGCGTTTTAAACCAGGGTTCCACTGGGCTTCACATGAACCGCCACGCCTATGCAAACGGACAGGAGAAAAAGAGTGGACTGATCTAGCAACAATAAATCCATTTTTGCATAAAGATACAGAGGAGCGGAATTTAATTTTCCAGCATTATGCTTATGTAACCGAAGAGCAGCTTCGTTTTAAAGAATTATATTATGGTTACATTGGTGCTGTTAATCAATGGAAGGTGTTACAGAAAGAGACCACATTCCCAGTTTGGTTGCGGGATTATTTTGAATGGGTGAAGGATGCGACATTGGTCAATACAGTCAAATCGCAGAACATTGAACCGATTATGCGGAAAGATAAACAAAAGCACTGGCAATGCGGAAATTCTGAGCTGTTATCTAATAAACAGCAAAACGAACTGGAATCTACACATTCTTCCAGAGAAGACAATATTATCACTGTTTCGCATGTAAGCGGAAATGAAAAAATCTCGCCTCTAATTGACCGCAAAATGAAAAATATATTAGTTGTTTCACATGAGAGATCAGGAACTCACTTCCTAATAAATACAATAGCATTTAACTTTCCTTATTACTCAAACAGTGAACTTAGTGTGCTTGGGAATTCCATAGAACTGGAAAAAATCTTTTCGACTTATTATGCCAGAGAAGAAAACAGAATTTTCAAGACGCATCACCAATATGAATTCTTCGCTCCGTTCTTCCATGAAATGCTCAGACACTTTCATGTCTTCTACATCGTCAGGGATGGTAGAGATACTCTTAACAGTTGTTTTCATTATTTCAATGGACACCCTGATGTATTTCCGACTACAAAGACCATAAGTGAACTTTTTTCAATCGATCCGTATCTTGGCTATTGCATGAAAAAACCAGCTAATATGGTCGACAGATGGGTTATGCATGTTGAAGGATGGCTGTCCGTAAAAGACCATATTACTCTAATAAAGTATGAAGACTTAAGAAATAATTTCGAAGAAACAGTTGCGAAGATAGCCGATACTTTAAACACTGGTCTTCCGGAAAGGATTATTAAGCCTACACTCAAAGACAGGAGTATATCGCCAAGGAAGGGGATTGTTGGTGAGTGGAAGACTTATTTCTCAGAAAATGACCTGGAAAAATTTAATTCCTGTGCTTCGCATCTTATGCAAGCTCTGGGATATTATCCTAATGGAAAAGAAGCTGCAATGTCAAAAGGCTGGAAACCCAAAAAACTATTATGGCTCCGAAATGATTCTATCGGTGACGTTGTACTGTCAAATTCAATGCTCCCATTCATCCGCGAAAAATATAGTGATTTTGAAATTATAGTAATGTGTCAGAGACATACCAAAGAGCTTTACGAAGAGAGCCCCTTTGTAGATGACATACTGCCCGTTGATAAGTTGAGGGCGGTTGAAGACGAAGAATATAGAGAAAATATTGTTCAGCTTCTGCAGGCCATGAATCTTGATCTTGTCTTAAGTTCTGTTTATTCCCGCGAGATATTGACAGACCTGTTCGTAGCAAAATGCGGTGCAAAGGAGCGTATAGGATTTAACGGCAACTTAAGTAATATTTCAGCACAATTGAGAGACAGTAATAACAGCTATTATACACTGCTGTTAACAAGTGAAGGCGAAAACAAAACGGAATTAGAGCGCCATAGTGATTTTCTCTTGGGCCTGGGAATTGAGAAAAAATCCTTGCAACCCATTTTCTGGACATCCGATGAAGACGAAAAATTTGCTGATGAACTGTTTGCTGAAAATGGCCTCAAGTCAGAAAATACAATAGCCCTTTTTGCCTGTGCCCACTCAAAAAAACGCATTTATCAAAGATATGGGGAAGCACTTTCAGAAATCTGCAGAGAAAATAAGTATACGGTTATTGCGCTGGGGTTAATGAATGAATACGAGATCAACCAGAAAAACCTTGATGCTACAGGAGCATATACAATCAATCTGTGCGGGAAATTAACTTTGCGCCAAACCGCTGCTATTTTAAAGCGGTGCAGGCTGGCTGTCGGCGCTGAAACAGGAACAGCTCATATTGCATGCGCTGTAGGAACACCGAATGTTATTCTACTTGGAGGTGGACACTTCGGACGTTTCATGCCGTATTCACCCCTGACTTCGGTTGTATGTTTGCCTCTTGAGTGTTATGGTTGTAACTGGATATGTAAGTCTCAGCACGTTCATTGTGTTAAAGATGTCTTGCCTGAAGTAATGGCCGAAGCCATAGAGCAAACGCTTTTTCAGCCCTGCGAAAAGCCCCGCGTATTTGTTCAAAGCAGTTCCTTGCGAAATTTGCGAGTTCAGGAGCTTCCATGGACATCCCTGCATCTATATCTGGATATGGACTCTGTGAAGATCATTAATTCAGAACGCGTAGAGAAAGCAAGGGTGTTCAATCAACAGGGGGAAGCTATTTACGTAAAGGGAGATACCGAGAAAGCATTTACTATGTTCTCCAAAGCAATTGAACTCATTCCAAA
>JALTHX010000059.1:0-4572 GCA_027076005.1 Caldisericaceae bacterium | reverse complement strand
GCAGTGGGATGAGTTGATGAAGGGCATCCATGCCAGGAACCACAGGACCAGGAAGACAGACTGGCAGTGGGAACCGACCCCCTACTCGCTAAAGGCATCCGAAAATGAGAATCCCATGTTAAATCAACTAATTACTGCAGCTCGACAATGACCACTTTTTGGGAATGCACCTCAGCGGTTTAGACGTCCACTGCACCGACTTGTTCGGCTTTTTTATTTTCATATTTTTTCATAAGCTTAGCCAATGATTTAAGTGCCTCGTTTACAGAAACTGAATCAGGGAAGTATTCTATTAATTCTGGATCCAGCTTAATTAGATTGGTCCCTTTTTTGTATTGAGCGGCATACTTCCCGCGAATACCATTGCTGAAATCATATTCTTCTAACATGTCTGGATCATTCTTCATTACTTTCATATTGTTTTCTCTCCTTTTTGGTGGCCTTTCTTGCACTAATTATTCTAATTCGATCATCACGATCTGTATGTACTACTACTAATATTCTGTTTTTGTTTGACATTCCTAAAATAACAAATCTGTCTTCACCCTCAGAATGGAGAGGATCATAAATCGTGATCGAAAAAGGATCGCCAAATACAGTTACTGCCTCCTCAAAAGAGATTCCATGCTTTTTAATGTTTTGATAGGCTTTCTTTTCGTCCCATTCAAAAATTAACACAATCTTGTTATCCTAAAGAATTGCATTTGCTTTCTCTATAAATTTAGTGCTTTCTGATTATAAGCAACACAATCTATACAAATGTATTATACATCGTAATCATTGGATTTTATCCCAAACAATTTGTAACAGATTAATATACACCGATATTCCCAGTAGTTTTGGTATAAAACATCATAATTATTTTTCACCCGAACGACCAAGCTCACTGGCTGCTTATGGAGCGCAGCGGAATAGCAGTCCAGTGGAGCGCATTGTTATGCCCTTTTTCAGCGGCAGATTCGCGTAGATTTTTTCAGAAATGGTATAAATTGTTGCAAGATCGTATATTCTTCCAAGTTTCGGTGTCCAGTATCTACCATGTGACCAGTGCCTATACTTCAATGCGCCTACAAAATCGGAGATTATTCCTTTGAATTCAGGATGTTCTTCTTTCCAAATTGTTAATATTTCATTTTCAAGGCTAACTTTTTCCGCTTTAATTTTGAATAACTCCCTAAATCTTCTGGAGATAGGATCTTTCAAGCGTTTTTTTGTTCGAATAACATAGTCAATCCTAAAACCTGCCTCAACATTACTCAAAATGCTCATTGAAACTGTTTTTTCTAGTTCATCAATGTGAGAATGAAATGCCTCTATTAATTCATCTTTTGTAAGCGCAGTATAATTTTTGTCATTAATTCTTTCCGTTATGATGTTATCCCTGTAAAATAATAGAGAATTGTTTGACGTTTGATAGTAAAGATAAATTTCTCCCAATTCTTGGTAGTCTGTGGCTATCATGAAAGCTATTCTCCAATAACTTCCAGCAATGCATCCGAAAAAGAATCAGAGTCAAGTTCGATATATTTGATTGATGGGGGTGGAGTAGCAATTTTCCAGACCATTTCCTCTTGACTATTACCTTCCTTAGCTTTTTGAATCTCCCCTTCAGATTCCCTCTCTTCCTTAATTTGAACCTTTATTTGAACTCCTGTTGATGAAGCAGGTACAAGAACTAATTTTACCTGGCCATTCTTCCCTGTCATATCTACACGCCCAGCAGCACCAATTAGCAGTGTTCCAACTGGATCTAAAACAACTTGCTCATCAGCGATTCGCAGAATCATTTTTCTGGCTGTATAAATACCAATATGGTCTTCATTAATTTCTTTATCAATATACTTTATAGATACTACATCCTGTTCAAGATCATTGAGCCAAGATTCTATGTCTGTATAAAGCTTGTTTAATTTTGCAAGCCAGTCTTCCTTTTTTTTTGACCAATTTATTTCCTTTGTTTTTTCGCTTTTTTTCTTTGCGGCAATAAATGCCTGTAAATCTTTTTTCCCCATATTATCACCTCATTTATATGGTTATAGGGTATTTTGGCATAACAGTGGATTAGGCTGCATGCAGCCTAATCCAATATCCCTGACTTCAGCCTAGCCTGTTATATCTTGATTTTTAATCTTACCAAGTTACAATAATTCACCCAAATAATCATTGCCCCTACAAAGGATAAGATCCCATGAATTCTCAGTCTAACCATGACCGCACCGCCAAGTTCTGGGCTCGATATCAGAAGAGTTCGTAGATTGGGTTTCGTTTCTCAATCCAATCTACAGGAATTTCTCAAAGTCTGTGTCATTTAAGAATATTCTCTTCCTGTCGTTATCACGGCTGGTTATATGATAGAAACAGTCTTCTACTTGTAGCCGGTAAGGTCGTGCCATAACGCAAGAATTATAGTATCTCGGGAGGCAATGTCAAAGATTAAATTCTATTTTCGATGCCTGACTCCTCTGCTTTTCCCCACACAGTTATGCGATTGGAAGAAGCTGGAGATTCTGGAAATGAATATCCAGGAGGACCATGTGCACATGGTCTTGTCAATCCCGCCGAAGTTTTCGGTTTCTGAGGTCGTTGGGTTTCTCAAAGGGAAATGCGCCATCAAAATATTCGACAAGCATTTGGAACTCAAGAAGCGATATTGGGGGAGGCACTTTTGGGCGAAAGGATACTGTGTCAGCACGGTAGGCCTTGATGAAGAAAAGGTGCGTAAATACGTGAAGTGGCAACAGGTGAAAGATAAACGCATGAAGCAACTTAAACTTTGGAAATAGCTTACCCTTATAGGGTCATTTTATATTCTACCCCTTTTAGGGGTAGTTGTTAAATTATTAAACTAACTCCGTCCCCTAACTCAAATTCCACAGTTGGACGCAAAACAGACTACGTCATAGTAGGGAAAAATCCTGGATCCAAGTTGCAGAAGGCCATAAAGTTGGGGATTCCCACCTTGAGTGAAGAGGAATTCCTGGCACTGATACACCATAAACCAAGTTGAGGGCTTCACAGTCCAGGGTTTCTGCTTGAAGAGACCTGGAGGACAAGAGTCTCCCCTTATCCTTTTCCTATCTTATCCCATAAATAAGTAGAGGCAGATTACATTTTTTGATTAGCCATGGACACACACGGACAAAAAAGCAAATGGCAGTTACCAGGACTTATTGAGAAGTTACCTATTTTATTCTTAACCGGGCAAAAAACGTGTGAAATTTAACCGCAACCGCTTTCACAGGTGCTGCAGCAAGACGGTGAGCATCCTGTATTCATGGCCGCACTTTCGGCCTCGGTAAGCTCGCGGACGGCATTTATTTTTACATCAAAATGCAGCCGCTCGCCGGCCAGAGGATGATTGAAATCTGCCATTACGACCTTGTCATCCACTGATTTAACCCTGAAGCGGACAGGCCCCTGGGGACCATTCGTCTCAAAACCCATGCCGGGCTGTATATCAACGTCCCCAGGAAAGTTCTCTTTGGGGATTTCCTTTATAAATTTATCACTTGCAAGCCCATAGGCCTCTTCTGCCTCTACTGTGATATTAGCTGCCTGTCCTTCTTCCATGCCCATGAGTTCCTTCTCAAGACCAGGAATGATCTGGTTAAAACCGCAAACAAAACTCAGCGGCTGGCTAGGTTCGGATTTATCGATCACCTCGCCTGAGTCGAGGGACAAGGTGTATTCAAAGGTAACGTGGCTTTTGTCTTGAATCTTCATAAAATATCTCCTAAAAAAATACCCGGTTTGTGACGACAATGACTGTGCCACGTGACCAGAATTTCGTATTAAGATTAAAATTAACTATAAAGTGTATTTGGAATAAGGTCAAGTTTTTTGTAAATATTCAGAGAATCCGTTTTTTTTGGGGAGGAAGGCATTGAAGAGCGGCGCCCGGAAGGTATGTGCATTCGGGCGGGGGAATATGCTATAGACAGGTAGGGTGCGCATCGCGCACCAACTCATGATTCATTGGCATCGGAATCGGATATTATGAACCACCATGGAATATTTCAATAAAATGACTTCGGTGGTTCATGGGTGTCCCGTTGGCGCCCACATGGACCGTTATAAATGAACTTGAGGGACCTCATTTCAAAAAAATTACCCTTGGTTGTATCATCAATCTGGATGGTGCACAATACGCACCCTACGGTCTGGAAAAAATAATGTAAAATATTCCGACACCATTTAGCTAGGTAGGAAAAGCAGAGGGGGTCAGGCATCGAAAATAGAAATTAGCTTGTTTACCTGACGCCTTATCCTCCTGTTCTCCTTCATCAACATCTCTATCTTTATGCCTGCCTTGCTTACTGCCTGCGCTTTCATCTTGAATATCTTACCAATCTCCCCATTTGTTAATCCCGTGTGACGCCTTATCAAATATATCGCTATCTGCTTTTCTAGCGCAGGTCTTGTTTTACTATCTATCAAGTCCTCCAGATTCTTTTTGAATCTTCTTGCTACTTCCTCTATTATTACGCCCGGCTCTATTCCTGAATGCAATTCTCTGCTATAGGATGTTCCATCACTCTCTACCTGTATTTTGAGCTCCTTCAACTTCTCCTT
>JALTHX010000058.1:0-4585 GCA_027076005.1 Caldisericaceae bacterium | reverse complement strand
GGTACCTCTTGTCAGTCAGACCTGCCTTTTCGACTATCTCGTTGTACCAGTCAAGGAAGTTTTCTCTGGGTGGAAGCTCGTCGAGGCGCATGGAAAGGACAAAAATGCGGGGGTTAAAAAGATTTGGCATTGAAAGTCTCTATTCTCAGTCATAATATTTCTTAATAGCCTCTTCTGGAGATAACCAGATAATCCCATTTTTCTTAAGTTCATCGCATTCTTGAATGGATTTTTTGAGCTTTCTATCGCCAGCAAGGATTATTGGGCATTTCTCTTTAAAAGCTATTTCTATAAGAAAAATATCTTTTCTAGGAAATTCACAACCTTCTGGAACCGCATATGGCTCTGTTGTCTCTACTATTTTTTCAGAATTTGTAAGAAGACCTCTTAAGAAGTTTTTCCCTCCCGGTATTTCATATTTCGATTCTTTTTTAGCTCGCCTCGTAGCTGATTTCAATTTTTCCGAAATTTTTTCTTTATATTTTTCACTAAGTACAATTTTATCACATATTTTCTGTAGTTCGAGAAGGAAGTGTAAACATTCCGTCCCTTTTTCTTTTGAATCGGATATAAGCGCATTCATGATGACATTTTCATCTATAGCAAATTTTCTTTTTTCCTCCGCTCCGGACATAGTATCACTTAGAAATTGCTTCTAGATATTCGGTGAGATTATCTATTTCACTCTCAAAGAAGCCGGGCAGTCCTCCCTTCACTCTTCCGTATCTATCGAACTCCACTTTCTTCACTTTTGCCTTTCCTTTTACATTTTCAAAGTAATAGATGGCCAAATCCTTTTTCTTAATCTCCTTTTTTGCGACGGCAGTTAAAAATCTGTAAAGAATGTGCTCGCTGTGTGTGGCCATAATAAACTGTTTGTCTTCTTTCTTGTTTATTTTCATAAAGAGGTCTACGAGGTCTGCCTGTGCCTTCGGATGAAAGTGTATTTCCGGCTCTTCTATGGCTATAGTGCTTCCTTTTTCAGCCATAGCTATAGGTATCAGCATGTGAACCAGCTGTTGAGTGCCGAGACCTTCGTTTATAAAGGGAATTATCGAGTTATTCTTTCTTTCAGCACCAATATATATCCTTCTTCCAGTCTTCATTTCCGTATATATTCCCAAACCAAGCATTTCTTCAAACCATGAAGACAAATTCTTCTCTAATTTCCTGTTGTAAATAAGTGTGTTTGCAAGCGAGATATTTCTATCATCCAGAAACAAGAGTTGGAGAGTGGGCATAGGATTGTCTATAGAAGGATAAGCATATTCTTCCAACCCTCTTATGCCATAAACCATCAACATCGAATCTATTACACTGCGAATAACTTCATTTATCTTCTCGAGGTCTTGCTGTATTTTTAAGGATATCTCTGGTAAGTTCAAATCTTCTCTATTTTTTTCCTTCATCTTAAAACTTAAGAATCTTGAAAAATTCGTATCATCTCTGAAATTATAGATATATACTGTTATGGCACCATTTTTCAGGTTTATTGTTCCGATGGGATGTTGATCATCATGTATCTCCTCCGTTTTCCAGCTAAATTCTAATTCTCCTCCCTTGAATTCACCCCAATGACCGTTTAGTCTGTTCTCTATAAAGCTGAATCCCACTTTCAAAACCGTATTGCCAATCTTGAGATAGTCACCATTGACCCTGCCCTTTGCTTTGATTTCCACTTCCAGAGGTTTTTTCTTATTTCGGACGATATCTTCGTAACTGCCAGCATCAATTTTTTTATTGAAATATTTAGGCTCTCCAACTTTCGTATTTCTTTCTTTATAATAGGGAATCAGTCTGTTGTTTTCGACTTGCTGCAAAAGCTGTACCGCATGGAATATACTGGACTTTCCGCTGTTATTGGGCCCTATGAATATGGTGAAGGGTGCGAAATCTATCTTGGTGTCTTCGTGAAGCTTGAAATTTTTTAAGCGGATGCTCTGCAACATGAAAGGAAGAATATGGAAGGGTTTTAAATAGTTATTCCTAACCCTTCATTCTTTCCTGTTTCTCCATCTGAACGCAACGGAACCTATTATCAGAAGGGCTATTGTCATTATTATCGAGCTGATTATCGGATATGTGTACTCACTTATCGGTCTGTGGTAGATGCTTATGAGTCTTATCCCCCGCAGGAGGGCGCTCGTCGGAAACACATCCCCTATGACCCTCATCCAGTCTGGAAGAAGAGATGATGGAAAGAATATACCCGTTATAAAGGATATGGGCCATGCTATTGCATTTGTAGCGGCCGCCGCCTTTGATGTCTTTGTGAATGCAGATATCGTGAGACCTATCGAGATGGTACTGAGAGCTCCTATGGTAAGCATTCCGAATATTGCGGGGTTTATTTCCATAAGTTTTCCAAAGACCAGCCAGGTGGCAACTATCACCAGAAATGCAGCTATGTATAGAATCAGCAATACAGCTAGCATCTTTCCGATCAACATCTCCCATGGGCGGGTCTTAGTGGTAGCAAGCCTTCTTATCTGCCCCTTTTCCCTCTCACTGGCTATAGATGATGCAGAGCTTATCATGCCGGAGAACATAAAGACTATGCCTATTGCTGCCGTTGCATACCAGAGGGTTGGATCAGATCCCTCGGCGGACACCGCATTCTCTTTCACTTCAACGGGGTGAGAAGGGGTTTCCATCCACGCTCTCATATAGTGATCGAGTTCATCCTGCGTAATATTTGCCGGAAATGTAATGTTAGTCTGGTTTCCCCAGTATGTGTCCATCATCCTGAGGGTTATGTTGATCTGCCTCTCCTGGATACTCTTCATGAATTCAGAAGTGAATGTCTCCAACATACCTCTGACAATCTGATAGTTTGTCGGGTCGGCACTGTTGTAATATAGCCATATATTGCCTTTTCCCATGCCAGAAGTTATATTCTCTGTGAAATTATCATGAAACTCTATGAGAGCATCAATCTTTCCCGTTTTCAGGTCGGAGAGGGCTCTCTCGCTGTCTCCGAACTCGTTTATATGGAATACCTTAACATCGTCAACCGTTACATTTTCCATCGCATCGATGTATGCTGTGGATATATTGTTCTCTCCTGCCTCCGGTACATAGCCAATATCTGCAGTCGCCACGGTGGAATTTCCTCTGAAAACCGCGGAAAAAAGGAGTGCGAAGATTATGGGAAAGAGGAATGTCCAGAACATCGCTTCTCTGCTCCTGAGGAACTCCTTCAGGTCCTTGATGAAGAAGGCGGTTATCCCTCTCAATCCTCCACCCCCTCATTCAATTTCTTTCCTGTCAGTTTTAGGAAAACGTCCTCAAGGGTCGGCTCTCTGACCACCGCTTCTTTTATGGTTCCGCATTCGGATGCGATTTTAACGGCCTCGGCAATTGAGTTCCTCGGGTTTTCCGTATAATACACCAGCGCTCCGTCCTTCTCCAGAAATCCCTCCGGACTTCCCCTGAAATCTCCTTTGATTTCGATTGCGCTCTTCATCCCCGTCATTCTTTTTAGTTCATCCATCTTTCCTATCGCAATTATTTTTCCTTTATTGATTATAGCTACTCTGTCCGACAGTCTCTCGGCCTCCTCCATGTAATGTGTGGTTATCAGGATAGTTTTCCCCTCTTTTTTTGAAGGTTTTGACGGTGTCCCAGAGCTCAAGTCTGGACTGGACATCAAGCCCTGTCGTGGGCTCGTCAAGAATCAACAGTTCGGGAGAGTGAAGTAGAGCTATGGAAAGGCTGAGCTTTTTCTTCATGCCTCCGGAAAGTTTTTCGGCCTTCTTTTGCGCCGGCAGATTGAAGATTTTTATGAAACGTTCTGTGTCTGATTTGTCCGAATGGTAGAGTGCCGCATAGAAATCCAGATTCTCTTTGACCGTGAGGGCATCACAGACTATTCCCTCCTGAGGGCAGTAACCTATTCTTTCCATCATTTTTTCTATGGATTTTCCATCCACCCGTATTTTACCCCTGTAAGTTATCCCCTCTGCTATTATCTTTATCAGTGTGGTCTTTCCTGCACCGTTGGGGCCGAGAAGGGAGAAAATTTCACCTCTCTCTATTGACAGAGATATGCCCTTCAGAACCTGTTTTTCTCCGTATGCTTTTTTTATGTCGTTTATTTCAACAAAGGACATGCTATCCCCAACCAACGCCTATATAAATAGCTTTTTGATATTTTGCTGTGTTGCACAGATAGTTTTACACTCTTTGAACATCAAAGACTTCAGCTCAGGAAAATTGTATATTTAGAAATCTTTTCCTGAGCATATAAGCCATGGTGCTATACCCCCTTCCAATAACATAAAGCCACGGAAAGGGATGTACCATGGCTCACGAACAAGCAAAAAAGAAGTATATGCGATTATAATATACAATATGCTGTTGAATGTGTGAAAATCAGGTAAAATATTCCATAACTCAGAGCGAGTTATGCAGCACAGATGCTCATCGAAAACTTTAAATAGTGCAGACACTTATGCAGAATTTGTCCGACAAATGTCGGACTAAAAATTGCGAAGTGGTAGAAAATGAGCAGACAAAAAGTAGACAAAAAAACGGACGAAATGACGAAGTTTCTGCTGTCTCAGGGTGTTTACTCTCTGAAAAA
>JALTHX010000057.1:0-4586 GCA_027076005.1 Caldisericaceae bacterium | reverse complement strand
CTTAAGGATATCGAGTGCCTCTCTGTAAGAAATTTTTGGGAACGGCGGTTTTGCTTTTTCAAGAATAGAAGTATCTCGTCCTATAATTTCAAGTTCATTTTTACAGTTTTCTAATACTTCTTGCACAACGTATGTAATCATATCCTCTTGTATGCGCATATTCTCCTCAAATGTAACGTATGCAATTTCCGGTTCAAGCATCCAAAACTCCGTAAGGTGCCTTCTTGTTTTTGATTTCTCTGCCCTAAATGTTGGCCCGAAGCAGTAAACTTTCCCGAATGCCATTGCAGCGGCTTCCATATAAAGTTGTCCGCTTTGGGATAGGAATGCAGGTTTGCCAAAATAGTCTGTTTCAAAGAGTGTCGTAGAGCCCTCACAAGAGTTTGGTGTAAGTATTGGTGCATCAACGAGAGTAAATCCTCTATTATCAAAAAAGTCTCTCAGGGACTTTTCTATCCTGTGCCTGATTCTCAAGATTGCCCACTGCCTTTTGGAGCGCAGCCACAGATGCCTATTTTCCATTAGGAACCCAACGCCATGTTCTTTAGGTGTAATTGGGTAGTCGCTTGTAATTTGGACAGTTTCCAAATCTTTTAACAGAAGCTCGTACCCCCCTGGTGCACGTTTATCTTCCCTTATAACGCCTTTTACAACCACCGAAGATTCCTGAGTAAGCTTTTTTGCTTTTAAAAAGATTTCTTCGGTGACATCATTCTTTGAAACAACAAATTGGATAATACCCGTACCATCTCGTATAAGGAGAAATATAATTTTTCCACTTGATCGTGTGTTATAAACCCATCCTTTGATTTCTACCTCTTTCCCTACGTTATTTTTTGCTTCATTTATATACATTCCTAAAACCTCCTTTGAAATAAGAACATTTAGAGAATTTTACAATAAAGTACCAAAAAGTCAAACAGGTAAATTTAAACAGCGTCTGCCCTGAAAGCGATACTTTCAAAAACGCTTTATTCTATCGGTTTGTTTATGTGTTTGCTCTGCATTCCGGGCATAAAGGATACGGAGGAATGTGTTCTATTAAGATATCTCTTGCGATTTTATCCAAATCTATAAAGTTGCCTTCGTAGGTAAAAACGTTTAATTCTTCAAGCTCTCTTTCTTCTTTTGCGGGCGCTGAACTTGAAAAGTATTGCGGCACATAACTTTCGGAAAAATTTATTTCAAGTGTCTGTTCAAATTTTTTTAAGCATCTAACGCAGGTAAGTTCTACTTTTGTGGAGATGTGTCCGTTAAAGCATACTTCCTCATTGCCTACGTATTCCAATGTTCCGCTGATTTGTATGGGAGATATGAGTGAAATTTCTTTGCCAAGCTGTACTTTTTTTACTTCTTCATAAACTTTGAGTTTCTTGTTGCTTATTATCCTCTGAATCGGTATTTTCATATATTAAACTTTCCTTTCCCTTTTTTATTACTGCTTCTGCATTTTTTAATACGGTTTCAATTTTTCCGAGAACCTGTGCAGCATATTGCTCTGCCTCTTTGATTGTATTATTAGCTTCCTCGCGTGCCTCTCTTATTATTCGTTCTTTTTCCATATTGGCTTCTTGAATTACACTTGAATTTGAAACAAGCTTGTTTTTTTCTTGCTCTGCCCTTGAAACAATTTCTTCGCTTTCTCTGTAGGCTTTCTGTAAAATTTCTTCTCTTTTTTTGTCGATGAAGAAAGCTTTTTTCATTTCTTCAGGCAACATTTTTTCAATTTGTTCCAATTTAGAGAGAATATTATCTCTGTCTACACTTATGTAACGAGAAAATGGCACTTTTTTGGCATTTGAAATTTCTTGTTTCAGATTGCGAATTTCATTTAATACGGATTTCTCATTCATTTGAGCCCCCTTTTCATTAACTTTTTTGAAACACAGTTTGGAACAAACATCGATACGTCGCCCCCGTAGTGTGCTATTTCGCGCACTATGCTTGAGCTTAAAAAGATATATTTTCTACTACTCATTATAAAAATGGTTTCAATCCTTGGGTAAAGCTCGCTGTTAGTCAATGCCATTTGCAGCTCATAATCAAAATCGGAAACAGCCCTTAACCCCCTTAAAACAAACCGTATATTGTTTTCTTTTAAGTATTGTGTAAGCAGTTTATTCAAAGTTACTACTTGCACATTTTTAAGTTTTTTAGTTGCGCATCTTACCATTTCTATGCGTTCTTCCACAGAAAACAAAGTATGTTTTTCTTCGCGTAATGCAACAAGTATTATTAGCTCATCAAAAATACCTGACCCCCGCTTTATTACATCAATATGCCCGTTTGTTATCGGATCAAATGTACCAGGGTACACAGCAATTTTTTTCATATAACAATTATACATCTTTGCATAAATGTTGCAAATTGAGTAAAAATATATAAAATGAAGTATATGAAAATAAATAAAAAAGTGTTAACGGTATTAATAGCTGCAATCTTCCTTTTTACAGCGGGTTGCAGTGGTGGAGTTCAGAAAAAAATTGTAGAGGTTCCTACAGTTGTGAACTTAAAACTGGACTCTGCGGAGAAAGCTCTTGAGGAAAAAGGCTTGGTACTTCAAGTTGTTTCCTCTAAGTATTCTGAAACAATGCCTCTTGATTACATCATATCTCAAACGCCGCTTCCGGGTGAAAAAGTAAAAGAAGGCACTATAATAAAGGCGGTTATTAGTAATGGTTCTCAAAATGTTTCTGTACCAAATCTTGTGGGGAAAACATTTGAGGATGCAATTTCCGTGCTGCAGAGCATCGGCCTTTCTCTTGGTGATGTTTCTGAGAAAGGGAGCAGTGATGACGTTGGAAGCATTTTATCACAAGACCCGAAACCCGGGACGATTTTGCCTCCAGGGGCAGCTGTAAAGCTTACTGTTAGTTTGGGGCAGTTTGTTTTGATGCCTAATGTTATAGGAATGAATTCGGATGAGGCGGTTGCTCTACTCAAAAAGCAAGGATTTCGTATTTCACATATAGACGAAACTGACACGGTAAATGTGCGGGGTAAAGTCGTATTGTATCAATACCCAATGCCGAACCTCAAAGTACGGAAGGGAGTGGAAGTGAGGCTTAAAATTTCGAAATGAACTTTACAATAGCACCCTCAATTCTTTCTGCAAACTTTTCTGTTCTTTCCTCTGAAGTTAAAAAAATAGAAAATATACCTAATAGCTGGGTACATCTTGACGTAATGGACGGGCATTTTGTTCCTAATATTACTTTTGGCCCTTGTGTGGTAAATAGCATTAGGAAAGTTTCAAACTTGTTTTTTGATGCCCACCTTATGGTAGATAGTCCTGAGAATTTTATAGATTCCTTCAAGAAGGACGGGGTAGATGCTTTAACATTTCATATAGAGTCCACTCATTTCCCTTTAAGGTTAATTAAGAAAATAAGAGATGCCGGGTTAAAAGTAGGCATTTCACTAAATCCTGCAACAAATATGGAGCAAGTTTTACCTATTCTCCGGTTTGTAGATATTTTGCTTATTATGAGTGTTGAACCCGGGTTTTCAGGTCAGAAATTTATGCCATTTTCTTTAGAGAAAATTCGTAAAGCAAAAGAATTTAGGAAAAAAAATGATTTAAGCTTTCTTATTTCTGTAGATGGCGGCGTAAACAGTGAAACTGCCGAGAAAGTTCTCAGTGCAGGAGCAGATGTGCTTGTTATGGGAAGTTTTTTCTTTAATACAGATTTCAAGAAAGTAAATAAGTTTATAGAATATTTAAGAAGTAAATAGCGCTCCCCAAAGAAAGCGCTATTTACCGAGAAACTATTAATTTACTGTAATAAATTTCTGAATTTTTGAGAGAATAACTCTTTTTGGGGCGGCCCCTATAATCTGTTCTGCTACGGTTCCGTTTGAAAAAACCATAAGGGTAGGTATGCTCATAATACCGTATTTAATTACAATATTCTGGTTATCATCAACGTTTAATCTTACAACTTTTATTTTACCTGCAAACTCTTTTCCGATTTCTTCAACAATTGGTTCAATCATTTTGCAGGGTACGCACCACTCTGCCCAAAAGTCTACGATCACAGGAGTTGTAGAGTCAAGAACTTCTTGTTTAAAATTTAGTTCTGTTACATCCATAATGCCTCCTATTTTTCCGAAAGTAAAGTATCAATTTCTTTACTAAAAGTACCTTCCATATTCGGGTCGTATCCGACAATCATTTTCGCAATATTCCCTTTTTTATCTATGAAGAAAAACCTTGGAATACTTGTTGCTCCGTAGCTGTTCGCTACTGTTCCGCTTGCATCGCTAATTACTAAGTAAGTAATCCCTTCCTTTTTTATGAATTCCGTTACGGCGTTCCTCCCGGAAGCTTTATCCAAATTTACGCCAATTACTTTAACGCCTTTATCCTTATATTTATTGTACAATGCCTCTACATGAGGAATTGTCATTCTGCAGGGTCCACACCACGTTGCCCAAAAGTCGAGAAGCACTACCTCTCCTTTTAAGTCTGAAAGGTGAACAATCTTTCCGTCTTGTGTTTGCCAAGAGAAATCAGGTGCCTTTTGCCTGTTGGGGTGCGTGCTATTATTAGAACTATTGTTTGAAGAATTATTATTGGTGGAACT
>JALTHX010000056.1:0-13684 GCA_027076005.1 Caldisericaceae bacterium | reverse complement strand
TCTTCCGAACAGAACATCAGTTTTGCTGTAAACGAGGAGAGTATAAAACCACTCTTAAAAATACTCAAGGAAGAATTTGGGAAAGAGCTTTCCGAAAAAGCCATTGAAGAAATTTTGTACAGGGAAGATGTTGCACTCGTTTCTGTAGTTGGTCCAAGTATTGCGGATACCCCTGGCACTTCTGGAAAAATATTTTCTGCGTTAGGAAACAACGGAATCAATGTGATTGCAATTGCTCAGGGATCCTCTGCATATAATCTTTCGTTTATAGTAAAGAAGAGAAAGGCAGAAAAAGCAATACAGGCAATTCACACGAAGCTGGGGCTGGGTAGAAATCAGGAAAAGGGAAGTAAAATTGTAAACATATTTCAGTTTGGTACAGGAAAAGTGGGAAAGGCATTAGCTGAGATTATCTTAAACGAAAGGGATGCGATAGAGAGAGAAACAAACGTAAAGCTCCATTATATTGGTGCGGCAAGGAGTAATTGTTTTGTCATTTCAGACAAAACTGAGGAATTTCTAAGAAAGAAGCAATTTGATTTTCTGGAAAAAGGAAAAGTTCCTTTAAAAAGACTTTCTTCACTTCCTATAAATACTGTTGTTGTGGATGTTACGAATTCTGACAAACTCACAAACGACTTAATTAAACTATTGGAAAAAGGGATTAATGTGGTGACGTCAAACAAAAAGAATCTTACAAAGGATTATAAGATGTTTAAGCTATTTACAAACAATAAGGGCAAATCTCTCTTTGAAACAACTGTAGGTGCTGCACTGCCAGTTATTAAAACAATAAAGCAACTCATTGCAACCGGAGATACGATTAAAAAAGTTGTTTTATTGCCCAGCGGCTCCCTGTCATTCATATTTGGTATGATGAACAGGGGGAAGAGTTTTTCTAAAGCACTGCAAATTGCTATGGAGAAAGGATACACTGAGCCAAATCCGATGGATGATTTAAAAGGGAATGATATTCTGAGAAAAACAGTGATCATTGCGCGCCTCATCGGTGAACAAATTGGTAAAGAGGATGTTGTATTTGAAGAATTTGTTAAATCTAACGATCTGAAAACGTTCAAAGAAAAAGAGCTTAAGAATTTCTCTGATAATTTAAAGACACTTTTACAGAAAGGCATTGTATATCCTGTTGCTGAAATCGACAGTGTAAAGCATACGGCAAGGATTGATATTAGAGCACTTCCCAGAGATTCCGAATGGGTATACCTTAATCCCGGAGATAACCTATTTTTTATATATACAAAGTGGTATGGCAATCAACCAATTACGATAAAAGGTATTGGTGCAGGCCCTGAAATTACAGCAGCAGGCGTGCTATCTGACATTATCCGCATAGGGAGGGAGTTATGATAGAAGTTTCAATACTTGGTGCGACTGGAATGGTGGGGCAAAGGTTCGTGCAGCTTCTTGCAAATCACCCTTTTTTTAAGATTATCGCACTGTTTGCCTCTGAGAAGAGAAAAGGTAAAAAATACAGTGAAACGGTAGAATGGCTCCTCTCGGGTGAGGTTCCAAAAAGTGTGCGGAGCATCAGGATAAATTCAATCGGTGAAAGTATCCCTACAAAAATTGTTTTCTCTGCACTTCCTTCGGATTTTGCTAAAAGTATTGAAGCTGAACTTGCGGAAAAAGGGCATTACGTTTTTAGCAACGCAAGTGCCCACAGATATGATGAATTTGTTCCTATTCTGGTGCCTGAAGTAAACTATTCGCATTTTGAATCTGTAAAATATCAGGGGACTAAAGGTTTTATAATAACAAACCCTAATTGCTCTACTGCAGGTATTGTAATGCCGCTTAAAGCAATTCAGGATACGTTCGGGTTGGAAAAAGTGCTCGTTTTTACGATGCAAGCGCTTTCCGGTGCTGGTTTTCCGGGCGTTCCCTCACTTGGAATTTATGATAATGTCATTCCTCATATAGAAAATGAAGAAGATAAAATAAGGATAGAGAGCAAAAAAATACTGGGCAAATTTGATGGTAAATTTGAAAATACCAATTTTGCTGTTGAAGCGCGCTGCAGCAGAGTTCCTGTTCGAGACGGGCACACAGAGGTTTTGTTTGTTGAAACAAAAGAAAAAACTAACATCGAAGAATTTAGAAACGCACTGAAAAATTTCTCTGCGCTTCCCCAGAAATTGAAACTTCCCACTGCACCTACTCCCCCCATTATAGTAAAAGATGATAAATTCAGGCCTCAGCCGATTCTTGACAAACTCAGCGGAAAAGGAATGGCTGTTACTGTGGGAAATATAAGAAAAGCGAATATTTTTGACTTTACGTTTACTGTGCTTTCTCATAATACGATTCGCGGTGCCGCAGGGGGAAGCGTGTTAAATGCAGAGCTTCTTATAAAAAATGGAGAGTTGGATGTATAAAAGAGGTAAGCTTACCGATATCTTTGGTGATTTCATCATTTTCAGGGAGCTAAATCCTGTGAATAAGAATTTACCTCAGTTTGAAAGGGTCAAAAAGGCGCTTTCCCTGGAAAAACTTCCCAGAAAGAAGGACAAAGATTATGTAAAAGTACTTTCCTATATTTTTTCATTTGTCGGAGATTATAAAAAAATTTTCTATATAGGCGATACTCTTATGAGCGATTTGAGCGTTATAAATAGTTTCTCCCGCTATACTGAGTTCGAAACATTTGGAATTATAACAAGAGAAGGGGAATTGAACGGCTTTGAAGACAGAGGGAATTTCGTATTAAACGGTAAATGGAAAAATCTGCAAAACGTATTTTCCTTCTGTGAAAAAAACCATTTTACAATAAGTGAAGATACCGTTTTCATAATAGATATCGACAAAACCGCAATTGGTGCACGCGGAAGAAACGATAAAGCAATTGATAGAGCACGTATGGACGCGATTAAGGCACTTGCAGGAGAGATTTTCGGAGAAGTAAACAAGGAAGAGTTCTCTATGATTTACGATGTGGTGAATAAAAAGGATTTTTTTTACATAACCGAAGACAATCAGGATATCGTGTCAATTGTAAGTTTTCTTGTTTATGACGGGGCACTTTCTCTTGAACAACTTGGAAGCGGTGAGTTTGAAAATACAATTTCACTTCTTTCATCTGTCAAACCTGACAATACAAAACTTGAAAAGTATGTTCAAACTGTGTTGGTAAATGTAGAAAAAGGGAATCCCACGGCATTCCCTGAATTTAGAAAAAAGGAATTTGAAAAAACAATTTTGCGCACGGATTTTCTTGCTGATGAAACATTGCCCTCCAAATTGCTATCCGAAGAAATTTTGATTACAGGAGAAGTATATGACCTTGCGCTGATTGCAAAGGAAAAAGGCGCTTTTGTTTTTGGTGTATCTGATAAGCCTGCACTTTCCACGATGCCTCAAAACAGTGATGTTTTTCCTCCTGTGTATGAAAAAGTGATGAAAATTTATTCGGAGGGATAGAGTGAAAGATATTTGTTTTAGTAGTGAGATAATTGAAAAAGGAAACGGTGAAAAAGGTGCGTTTGTAATTTTAAAAGGAAACCCTTTTTATCCTGACGGTAAAGGCGGACAGATTGGTGATAGAGGTATAATTTCGGGAGCAAATGTGTTATCCAGTGAAGAGAAAGGCGGAAAAGTATTGATTTACGTTGATAAGTTTCCTGAAAACAAAACTGTTTCCTGCAGAATAGACGGGGAAAGACGTCATACAATATCTGCTCTTCATACCGCACAGCACATTTTGTCGGCCGTGTTGGAAGACAGATTCAATGTAAAAACAGTTGCCTTTCATATGAGTGAGGATTCCTGCACAATTGATGTTTCTCCTTCCGTTATTTCTCAAAGCATGCTGGAAAAGGCGGAAAATATGGCAAATGAAATTGTTTTTAGTAATCTGCCTGTTAAAAGGTATTTTGCGGAAGAGGACGATATATCAAGCCTTAACCTTCGCAGCAAGCATAAAGTTAGTGGCAAAATACGCATTGTAGAAATTCCGGGGGTGGATTCTTCTATGTGTGGAGGAACGCATGTTGATTTTACGGGTGAAATAGGAATGATAAAAATCGTTAAAACGGAAAAGATTAAAAAGCAATTTCTCAGGATTTATTTTACTGCGGAAAAGCGTACGCTTGCCGAATTTCAGAAATTGCTTTCTTTAGTAAATTCTGTTTCCGGAACCCTCACCTGTGGCGCAGACGAACTCCCTTCAAAAATAAACAAAATGCTTTCGGAAGTAAAGACGTTAAAAAAGGAAAACAAAGTTTTAAAAATTTCGTTCCTTAAGAATGTTGCATCCGAGCTTTTTCGCGCTGAGGATGCTTTTGTGTTACAGGAAGTTAACATTGCAAAAGGTGATTTTATGACTCTTCTTGCAATGCTCTCACGCGAAAAAACAGACAAAATGTTTCTTATTTATTCGAATAAAGAACATATTTTAGGTATTTCAAAAGGCACTGAAAATAGCATAAATTTACAGTTAGCTTTTTCCGGGTTGTTCAAAACTTCCGGTGCAAAAGGTGTTATTAAACCTACTTTTCTTTTCGAAGAGTTTTCTGCCCCTGAGAATTTTAAAAACGCACTTCAATTAATCAAAACCCAATCTTTAAAATAAGATTCTGTCGTTTCTCCAATGCCCTGCAAAGGCAGGGGCAAAATTGCCCTTATAGCCTCCTGAATGATTTTAATTTTTTAATAAATGATTTATACTTTTTTTATGAGGAAAAGACGAACATCTAAAAAGCTTAAGGTAAAAGCAGTAAACAAAAAGTTTTTGGCACGTTCTAATGTTTTATCGATTGATATTTTACTAGATTTTTACAACGGGGGTACGAATGAAAAAGATTAGAAAAGCGGTAGTTCCTGTTGCAGGTTTTGGCACGAGGCTTCTACCTGCAACGAAAGCACAGCCAAAGGAAATGTTACCCATCGTAGATATGCCAGGGGTCCAATACGTAGTAGAGGAAGCTGTAAACTCCGGGATTGAAAACCTTTTACTTGTAACGGGCAGAAATAAACGTGCGATAGAGGATTATTTTGATTATACGGTAGAGCTTGAGAGAGAGCTTAAAAATAAAGGCAAAACAGATCTTTTAAATGTTGTAAGAAACGTAAGTGAAATGGCCTCTATCTATTATGTAAGGCAAAAAATAGCGAAGGGGCTCGGTGATGCAATTTACCATGCAAAGGGTTTTATTTCCGATGAGCCGTTCGGTGTCCTTCTTGCCGATGATATTATTGACTCTAACGTACCTGTATTAGAGCAAATGATTGATGTTTTCAGCGACCACCCCGGAATAATTCTTGCAGTTATGGAAGTTCCAATTAAAGATACAAAGCTTTACGGCATAATAGAGGGAAAGAAAATAACCGAAAGATTGTACGAGGTTTATGATATGGTGGAAAAACCGGAGCCTATGGAAGCGCCTTCTAATATTGCAATTGTAGGTCGGTACATTTTAACCCCTTCTATCTTTAATTCACTTGAGAGTACTCCTCCCGGGAAAAACGGTGAGGTGCAAATTACGGATGCAATAAAAAACCTACTTGTAAAAGAGAAAATATATGCTTATAAATTTGAAGGTGAGCGTTTCGACGTGGGGGATAAGTTAGGGTACCTAAAAGCAAACATTGCTTTTGCATTAAAAAGAAAAGGTCTTGGCGACGAGCTTAAAAAATATCTAAAAAGAATACTGAAAGGAGCATAAATGAAAGCATTGGTAACGGGAGGAGCCGGGTTTATCGGTTCAAACATTGTGGACAAATTAGTGGATAAAGAATTTGAGGTATTTGTTGTTGACAATCTTTCTACAGGCAAGGAAGTTAATTTGAATAGAAATGCTAAATTTTTCAACGTAGATGTTACAAATAGAAAAAATTTGGAAGATGTCTTTAAGCAGGTAAAACCTGATTTGGTGTTCCATCTTGCGGCACAAATTGATGTGAGGAAATCTGTTGCGAACCCCTCTCTCGATGCGTTTGTAAATGTAATAGGCGCAATAAACGTTTTCGAACTTTCCGTGCAATCTAATGTTCGAAGAATCATTTTTTCTTCAACAGGTGGTGCACTTTATGGAGAGCCGGAAAGGCTTCCTGCAGGGGAAGGTACGGAAGTAGCACCGCTTGCACCGTATGGAGTCTCCAAATACTGCAGTGAACAATATCTGAACTATTTTAAGAAATTGTACGGGATTGAACGAGTTATTTTAAGGTATGCAAATGTTTATGGGCCAAGGCAGGACCCTTTAGGTGAGGCAGGCGTAGTAGCGATATTTACAGGGAAAACCTTAAAAGGAGAACAACCTATAATTTTTGGGGATGGCACCCAGACTCGTGATTATATATATGTAAAAGATGTAGTGGAAGCAAACCTTCACGCGATAGATGGGAAAGAGGGGATTTATAATGTTGGGACAGGAATTGAAACTTCTGTAAATGATCTTATAAAAATGTTTTCCTCAATCCTTCATAAGGAGATAAAACCGATTTATGCTCCCCCACGTATTGGTGAGGTGCAGCGTATATCTCTTGATGCAGGCAAAGCAAAAGAAGAATTGGGTTTTATACCTCGATATACATTGAAGCAAGGTTTAGAGGAAACAATCCGGTGGTTTAAAGATAAGTCGTTAAACGATTAGCCTTTTGTTTGACGCGATTTTTCTTAAAGTTGTTTTAAATAAAAGGGAGGTGTAGATAAAGATGAAGAAAACTATGATTTTCTTAATCACACTCGTTTTTATATTTACATTATTTAACTTTCAGGTGATACGCGGAGAGACATCATTATCTTCTATGTTTAGAGGAAATCCAGCAAGAACCGGGAGAGAGTCTTTGGAAGGTCCGAAAAGTAATGGGCTCAAGTGGGAGCATAGATTAGACAGTCATATTTTTGCATCCCCTGTTTTTAATGACAAAGGTGTTGTGTTTTCCGCTTCAACTGATGGTATACTTTCTGGGTTTGAACCCCAAAAAGGTGGGACAGTTTTTTCAGTTTCCCTTGGCAAAAATATTTTCTCAACCCCCGTAATTTATAATGGTTATATTTATATCGCAGGAGGCAATCCCTCGTATTTATACAAATTTAATTTATCAAGTGCGACTAAAAAGTGGAAAATTCCTATAAATGCAGAGGTTCATTGTTCTCCCCTTATAGCAAACAATACTTTGTATGTGGGGACGGATAGTGGCTTCTTTTATGCAAAGGATCTTTCAAATGATGTTGCTAAAATGGAGTGGAAATATAATATTGGGGTACCTATTTATTCTTCTCCAGCGTACTCTGCAGGGAAAATTATTTTTGGTGCAGATAATAGTTATCTTTATTGTCTTTCTGACTCGGGAAAACTTTTATGGAAAACAAGCCTTGGGGACAAAGTTCGGGCGACCCCCCTTATTTCCGGTAATTATATTTATGTTGGCTCTACAAATGGAGATTTTTATAAACTTACACTCGGGGGAGATATCGTAAGTAAATTTAAAACAAATGGGGCAATATATTCTTCAGCAGGGCTTCTTTCCGATGGCTCCCTTGCTTTCGGATCCTATGACGGTTTTCTATATATTCTTTCAGATAGTCTGGAGTTGTTTAATAAGTTTAATGCAGGAAGTAAAATTTATTCCTCTCCTTGTGTTGCATCCGACGATACAATTTATTTTGGCACACTTGACGGAGTTTTATATGCTGTAGATAGTAAGTGTAATGAATTATTCGAGTTTGATGCAAGGGCTTCGATTTATTCATCTCCGGTAATAGGCACAGATGGGACCCTGTATTTTGGTGACGATAATGGATGGACATATGCTATCGGTTCACAAACAGGAATAATCACTGTTTATACAAATTTAGATGAAGCTGAATATTTAATTGAAGGGCCAAAACATTATTATGGTAAAGGTAAAACCTATGTTGTAAGAAACGCCCCAGAGGGTACGTATACCATTACATATAAAGATGTCCCAGGATACAAAACCCCTTCCAGCGAGACTTTAATTCTTAAAGGAAACAGCTCAATACATTTTGAAGCAACATATCAAAAAGCTATCCCAATTCTATCTGCTATTGTTGTAACAACAAATTTAGATGAAGCAACTTTTACTATTACCGGGCCAAAGACCTTTAGCGGATCTGGTAAGGAGTATACTGTAAAAAATGTCCCTGCAGGAACATATACTGTTGCTTTTGGCAATGTGAAAGGATATACTACCCCCAACAGTGTAGAAAAAGAGGTAAAAGAAGGCGAAATCGTGACGTTTACTGGCCAATATACAAAATTACCAGAGCCCAAAACAATAGAAATTGTTCTCCAGATAGGCAATCCGTATATGATTGTAAATGGAGTGACAAAAGAGGTAGATCCAGGTAGAGGTACTGCTCCGGCCATTATTCCCAAGTGGAACAGAACGGTGGTACCGGTACGTGCAATTATAGAATCTCTCGGTGGCAAGATTTTATGGGATGGAAAGGAAAGGAAAGTTACAATTCTCTTTAACGATAATGCAATAAATCTTTGGATTAGTAAAAATAGTGCTGAAGTAAACGGTAAATATCACTTGATTGACTCAGGTAACCCCAATGTTACTCCAATTATCATAAATAACAGGACTATGGTTCCGGTAAGGTTTGTTGTAGAGAGTATTGGTTGTACTGTCAAGTGGGATCCTGATACAAAGAAAATTACTATTATTTATGTAGAACCATTAGGGCTGTAACTTTATGAGTTAACAATAAGTGGATACCCCCCTGGAATTAGGAGCAACTTTTTGAAAAAGTATTACAAGGTTATTCACTCTGCAACCCTTAGGGACTATGCTTTTGAATACTGGTCAAATTAAGCCAGACTGAAGAATTCTATAAAGGTAGATAATATTTACATGTGGTTCCTCAGCAAAAAATATGCACCGCCACTGTAATTCCATATTATAAACTTTACAGGCCCTAAAAGAAAGGAACTAATTTATAAATATAGAGAAATACCCCACTAAGAGTTATTGTGGGGCCTTATTTATTTGGTTAGCCCTTTAGCAAGAATTGCGAGCTTGAGGTTATATGTCCCTTTCCAAACGCATCTTTTACCTTTACTATGGTGGTATATTTGCCGTCTTTTGTATCCGAGGGCATTGTAAAAGTTATAGGAAAGTATAGATATGCTGCACTGTGATTACCCCTTATTTCCTTATCAATTACTGTTGTTTCCGGAATTACGGTGTTACTGTCCGTATCTTTTATTTCAATACTTATAACCGGATGGTAAACAATTTCATTCCCATCTTTCTTGTACTTTAATCCTGATACCTCAAAGTAAAGATAGAATGTTTCCCCCGGAGTAAAGGTCTTATCGGTTTTCTCCACGTAATCCCTGTCGCCGTTTACAGTGGAACAATACACGAGATGATTCATCTCAAGGCCGCCAATTTGGATTTTCTTGTTCGTTGTAACTCCGTTGCACCCACTAAACAAGGCGGCGCTTACAGCTATTGCAATGATCAAAATCAAAAGTTTTTCCATCTGTATCCCCCTTTTTCATAAATACTTGTTTTATTATAAATTTATTTTGAAAACTTGTCAAATATTTCTTTTAACTTCTAAATCAAATATATCCCTTATTTTAAGGTACTGCTGTAAGAAATTATGTTTTTCGAGGTTTTTAGGCAAGCTCTATATACTTTCTAACGAATACGATATGGTATGTAGAAGGAATTTTTAAGCTAAAAATCCATACTTATTTGTTTTTTGGTGCGGAAGGGGGGATTTGAACCCCCAAGAGCTTATCGCCCACTGAGACCTGAACCCAGCGCGTCTGCCAATTCCGCCACTTCCGCTTATTTCTTCTTTTCTCTGATTATAAGCGAAAAAACCGCAGGAGATTTTTTTGAGTTTCTCCTGAAGACTTTCTTTACTGTTTTTTCAATTTCCGCTTCTACCTCTTTTTGCTCTTTTATTTTAGCAAATTTTTCAACTGTTTCAACTACTTTCCCCTTTGCAAGTTTAATAATTTCTCCTTCGCTCCCGGGAGTAAGCATTATTCCGCGCGTTTCTACGTGTACAGGTTTTCTCACCTTTCCATTTTTATTTAGAACAACTATCGCGAATAGTATTCCTCTGCTTGCCATTTCTTTTCGTTCTGTGAATACAGGTATGTCTTCTTTTTTACCTTTTAGAGAAATTTGCGAACTTCCTTCAATTATAATGCTTCCTGACTTCACCTTAGGCAATCTTCTCATTCTTCCGTTTGAAATTTGTACTCCGAGCCCGTTTTCAAGTATAAAGATGTTTTTACTGCTCATTCCCTCACCCATTGCAATCTTTTTTCCGAATACAAGATGCCTGTATTCTCCGTGTACAGGAATGTAGTACTTCGGCTTTGTAATGCGCAGCATAAAGCGAATATCTTCTTGCGAGCAATGCCCTGACACATGGATGCCGTCTTCTTTTCTGTAATATACATCTGCTCCCAGTTTGAATAGTTTATTTATCGTGTCCGAAACCATTCTTTCATTCCCAGGTATCGGGTCTGCGGATACAATTACGGTGTCTCCTTTTGTGATACTGATTCCATTGTGCATTCCATTTGCGATACGGACAAGCCCTGACATTGGCTCTCCTTGAGTACCTGTAGTAATAAGCGTGATTTTTCTCTTTGGCAGGGTGGAAATGTTGGATAGCTCTACTTCCATATTTTCAGGAACTTTTATATATCCAAGCTTTTTAGCAGTTTTTACGCTTTCAACAAGGCTGCGCCCGTTGAAAACCACTTTTCTGTTAAATTTTTCTGCAACGTTTACAAATTGCTGTACCCTGTGTATGTTTGTAGAAAATGTTGCGGCGATAATTCTGCCTTTTGATTTGCTAAAAATAGGTATAAGATTTTTACCTATTAAGGATTCTGAACCTGTAAACCCGCTTTCGTCTGCATTTGTGCTGTCTGAAAGAAGTGAGATAATTCCTTTTTTGCCAAGTTCCTTGAGGCGTGTGACATCCATTTTTTTGCCGTCAACGGGTGTGTTGTCAATCTTGTAATCTCCTGTGTGAAATATAATCCCTTCGGGGGTATGTATTGCAATTCCAAAGCTGCCCGGTATGCTGTGAGTCATCCTTATAAATTCTATATCGAAAGCCCCCGTTTTTACTTTACTTCGGTTGTCTATCTCAATAAAATTCATACCCTTTTTAATTTTTTCAGGGAGCATTCCCTTAACAAGGCCCAGCGTAATAGGTGACCCTGCAATAAGGGGCGGTTTTACGTCTTCAAGCACGTAGCGCAATGCTCCGATATGGTCAAGGTGCCCATGTGTGAGCACAATTCCTTTCAAATGCTTTCTTTTCTTTTTCAGATATGAGTAATCGGGAATGATAAAATCTACCCCTGGCATATCCGCCGAGGGGAATTTGAACCCCGCGTCTATCAACAACAAGTCTTTGTTCACTTCAATTAATGTGGAATTTTTACCTATTTCCCCTATTCCACCAAGAGGAATAATTTTTACTTCATTTACCACTTGACATCTCTCCTTTTATCTATAAAATGATGAGTGGCAATTGGGGCGTAGCCAAGCGGTAAGGCAACGGACTTTGGATCCGTTACCGAAGGTTCGAATCCTTCCGCCCCAGCCAACTCAAAAAACGTTCTTAATATATTCAATTTCTTTTTCTCCATTCTCTTTAATTAAAACAGAAATTACATCAATTTCAAAATCCGCATCTTTTCCTTTTAGGTAAAATTCTATAGAGTGTGTAATATGATTTAATTTTGCTCTATTCACTGCCTAAAAAGGTTTCCCAAATTTTGTGCTCCTGCGAGTTTTTACTTCTACAAAATGTAGTTTCCTGTTTTTCTCCGTGATAACATCAATCTCCCCGAAGGGTGTTCTAAAGTTTCGCTCTAAAATTTTCATTCCTTTTTTCTTCAGAAAATCTGCCGCTATTTCTTCTCCTTGCTTACCAAGGGAGAGATTGCTCATTTACGCCTCTAAAGCTTTTCCTGTGTATGGCAGATGCTCCATATTTCTTAATTAAAAGTTTGTGCTCCTTTGTAGGATACCCTTTGTGCTTGCAAAAATTATACTGCGGATAGCGTTTGGCAAAACTGCACATCATTCTATCTCTTACTACTTTTGCAACAATAGAAGCTGCACTTATCTGATAGATCTTGCTATCACCCTTTACTACGGTTTTTTGCCGAAGGCTAAAATCTTTAATTTTTTTGTTTCCGTCTACAAGCACTATAACATTTTTACTTAATTCCATTCCGTTATTTTTTAAATTTATTCTTAACGAGGCTACAGCACGTTTCATCGAGAGGAGGGATGCATTTAAGATGTTTATCCTATCAATTTCTTCAGGTGCTGCAATTCCTACTCCAAATGCAACACACCGTTCCTTTATTATATTAAATAAAGCCTCCCGCTTTTTTTCTGAGAGGCTTTTCGAGTCTTTTACGCCTTCAATTCTCTCTGTTATGATTACTGCTCCCGATACAACAGGGCCTGCCAAAGGGCCTCTGCCTGCTTCATCTACTCCTATGATAATATTACGGTTTCTCTCCGCTGTATGCATCAAGATCTTCTATATGCGTAAATGGCCAATATACACAGAATGCTTTTCCTACAATACTTTTTATCGGAACAGGCCCGAAGTAGCGTGAATCCAAACTTACACTTCTGTTGTCTCCCATAACAAATACGTACCCTTCAGGTATTTTCTTCTCAGGGTAGTTCTGCACCATAGGGGAGTGGATATACGGTTCATTCAAGGGCTTCCCGTTTATGTATACCTTATCGTCCCTTATGGCAATTGTTTCTCCGGGTAATCCTATCACTCGCTTAATATATTTGCTTTTGCTATCAGTTGGTGGTATAAGAATTACTACATCGCCCCTTCTCGGCGGATGCAGTTTATAAGAAAGTTTATCCACCATTACAAGGTCATTCGGGTGAAGAGTGGACACCATAGAAGTCATTTCAATTCGGTAAGGCTGGACTATATATGTCCTTACTACAAATGCTGTAGCAAAAGCAAGGATTATTATTATAATCCAACTTTTCAGTTCCTTCACTATTTGGATTCTTTCTTCTCCTTTACAATCTGAGATTTTCCTATCCTGCTTCTCAAATAGTAGAGCTTTGCCCTTCTCACGGCACCTTTTCTCTTTATTTCTATTTTTTTAATCATAGGGGAATTTACGGGAAAAACTCTTTCCACACCTATACCGTAAGAATTTTTCCTTACAGTAAATGTTTCATTAATTCCTCCGTGCTTTCTGGCTATTACTGTTCCTTCAAACGCCTGAACTCTTTCTTTTGCACCTTCTTTAATCCTTACATGCACTCTAACAGTATCGCCTACGTGAAAATCAGGGACGTCTTTTTTTAGATATTCCTGCTCTATTAGCCTTAATTCATCCATTTTTTTTCAACTCCTTTCGCTTACTTTACAAATTTAATCCAAATTATTATAACGAATTCTTTTATTTTAGCAACACTTTTTTCTTTTATCCTCTCCACCCACAAGACACCTTCCTTCAGGTAAGTGATGTAGTGGGGGTTTTCTGATCCTCTATGTATTTCCTCACAATTTCTAAAGGGGCACCACCACAGGAACCTGCAAAGTAACTTGGACTCCATAAAGCATTTTTCCAGTAATACTTTTTGATCTCTGGGAATTGTTGCTTCAGTTTTCTTGAAGAAACTCCTTTAAGTGAGTTTACGAGCTTTG
>JALTHX010000055.1:0-4744 GCA_027076005.1 Caldisericaceae bacterium | reverse complement strand
ATATACATACCGGTAATCATCATTAAACATACTCTTTAACCTCCTGTATATGTGTTAGCTTTCATTTACTCTTTTGTCCAGTATATCACATTTACAAGAGTCTCATATGTTTCTGAACTTATGCAGGTCTTTAACTCTCGATTTCATTAATGCACGTAACCTGCCATCTGGAATATTGGTAGATAAAGCGAAATCAGCACTCCACCTATGATACTACCTACAAACACCATCATAATTGGGTTTATCAGCGAAGCGATATTGTTTATCATATAATTCACTTCTTCATTATAAAACTCCGCTACTTTATTCAGCATAGAATCCAGGCTTCCACTTTCCTCCCCGATACCTGTCATTTCCACTACCATAGGAGTAAACATACCACTCTTTTCAAGAGCAGCGGAAAGTGCTTCACCTCTCTTTATCCTGTTAACAATATCCTCTATTGCCTCCCCTATAATTACGTTGTCTATTACGCCTTTTACCGTATTAAGACACTCTACAAGTGAGATACCAGCAGAAAACAATGTAGCAAGCGTATCACTAAACCGCGCCATCGCAGCTTTCTTATTCAGTTCACCAAAAACAGGAGTATGCAGTTTTCCGGCATCTATGCGCTTTCGCCCTTTCGGAGTTTTCGCCCATTTTGCATAAAGAACATAAATTACAATAGTAATTATTAAAACGATCCATCCCTTATGCACAAGAAAATCTGCCATTGCAAAGGTAATCTTTGTAGGCAAAGGGAGTGGTGCTCCTAACTGGCTTAAAAATTCTTCAAACCTTGGAATTACAAATATGAAAAGCCCTATTACAATAAGAATCGAAAAAATAAGCACTGCAAGCGGATAAGTTATAGCTCCTTTTAATTTGTGCTGTGTTTCGTAGTCCCGCTGAAGAAATACACTCATCTTCACAAGTGAATTTCCTAAGTTACCACTGACTTCTCCTGCTTTTATCATACTGATATACAGTGGGCTGAACACCTCTAGGTATTTTGCCGTAGCACTTGATAAAGAATTTCCTTTTTTCACCTCATCCGAAAGGCTTAAAATAATCGAGGTAAGCTTAGGGTTGGATGTCTGCTTGGAAAGCACTGAAAGTGCCCGTGATATGGAAAGCCCTGCATTAAGCATTGTACCAAATTGGTTAGTAAAGATTGAAAGGTCCCTTACTGAAATTTTAGATAGTTTGGAGAGAAATCCGGAATCTGTGGTAGAATCGGACATCCTTCCTTTGCTACCAAAGCCTTTGTATTCTTTAATATATATAATCCTATATCCGTGGCTTCGCAAATAATCAGCAGCAACAGAATAATCATCTGCCGTTACTCTACCTGTTTCAGCCCTTCCGTTTGTGTTAATTATTTTGTATATGTAACTCCCCATAGTTATTAAAATTACCTCCCCATAAGACGGATAAAGTCATCTCTATTGAAAGCATACTGCAGCCCTTGCTCATACGTTATCAAACCTTTATTCACAAGAGATTTCAGAGACACTTCCATTGTTTGCATTTTCATACTTGCCTTTGTCTGTATGATAGAAGGTATCATAAAGCTCTTACCTTCCCTAATAAGATTCCTTACTGCAGGCGTCGCAATGAGGACTTCAGTAGCAAGGGCAAGCCCGTTGCTATTACTACGTGGAATGAGTTGCTGCGAAAAAATAGCGAGTAGAACAGAACTGAGCTGGGTTTTTATCTGCTCTTGCTGGTGAGGCGGAAATACATCCACAATTCTGTCAACAGATTGGGCTGCAGAGTTAGTATGTAGTGTTGCAAAAACCAGATGCCCTGTTTCAGCTGCCGTTAGGGCAGTAGCAATTGTTTCGTAATCCCTCATTTCTCCAACAAGTATTACATCCGGGTCTTCTCTCAAAGCAGAACGCAAAGCATTAGGGAATGACAGGGTATCTCCCCCTAATTCCCTCTGTGCAATTACAGAGCGCTTATGAGTAAAAAGATATTCAATCGGGTCTTCTATGGTAAGGATATGTGCAGATTTATTTATATTTATTTCATCAATCATTGCAGCAAGTGTAGTAGATTTCCCATGTCCTGTCGGCCCCGTTACAAGAACGAAACCCCTTTCATGGTTAATGATGTCGTGCGCAACATCCGGAACGCCAAGCGAGTCAAGCGGTGGTATTTCAAACGGAATTCTCCTGAAAGCTGCGGCAATAGAACCCCTTTGGTAAAATGCATTTATTCTGAAGCGCGCAACACCTGGCAATCCATATGAAAAATCATATTCAAGGCGTTTTTTAAAAATATCTCTCTGATTGTCACTCATTATGGAAAACATCATTTCCGCCGTATCTTCCGAAGTAAGCCTGTCTTCCTCTAAGAAAATAAGTTCTTTATTAATTCTTAGAACCGGAGGTAAACCTACTGTGAGGTGAATATCGGATGCACCTTGTTCAGTAGCAAACTTTAGAAGATTTTCCAATGTAATCATTATTCACCTCCTTCTATTGTAGATACAACCCTTAAAACTTCATCAATCGTTGTGATCCCTTCCGCTGCCTTTGTAAGAGCATCGTCAAGCAACGTTCTCATCCCTTCTTTTTTCGCTTGCTCTGCAATTTCTCTTGAGCTTGCATTTCTCATTATAAGCTTTCTAATGGAATGGGTAATCGGAAGTATCTCATTTATTGCTTTTCTCCCTTTATACCCCGTATTATTACACTTATCACAACCCTCACCCTTATAAAAAGGTATTTCACCTAATTCAACCGATGTTTGCATGCTAAGATTACTCAAGACTTCCTGATCCGGTTTATAGGGCTTCTTACAATAATTACACACCTTTCTCACAAGTCTTTGCGCTGTTGCACCAATAAGAGAGGATGCCACAAGAAACGGCTCTATTCCCATATCTATCAAACGAGTAGGAATTGAAGCAGAATCGTTGGTATGTATGGTAGAAAAAACAAGATGGCCTGTAAGAGCAGATTCTATTGCGATTTTTGCTGTTTCACCGTCACGGATTTCACCTATAAGTATGATATCAGGATCTTGTCTTAATATGGAACGCAAAGCAGTGCTAAATAGTAAACCTGCTTTTTCGTTAACCTGCACTTGGTTGATTCCTCTTATCTGGTACTCTACCGGGTCTTCAACCGTAACAATATTTCTTGTGGGCGTATTAAGCCGGTGTAGTGCCGAATACAGCGTAGTTGTTTTACCTGAGCCCGTAGGACCGGATATAAGTATCATACCGTAAGGTTGAGCAATCATATCCTCAAACTTTTTCAAGTTACCAGCTGAAAAACCGAGTTTTTCAAGAGGCATTAAAGCTTTTGATTTATCAAGAATTCTTAATACAATTTTTTCGCCGTAAACCGTAGGCAAACTCGAAACCCTAAAATCGATTTTCCTTCCCTCAAATTTCAAAGATATTCTACCGTCTTGCGGAATTCTCTTCTCAGCAATATCTATATTAGACATTATCTTAAATCTTGAAACTATGCCAGGCTGAATACTTTTAGGAAAGCTTTGCTTTTCATACAGTATGCCGTCAATTCTGTATCTTACCCTGAGAGAATTCTCCAACGGCTCTATATGAATATCAGATGCACCTTCCACAATTGCCTGAGAAATAATATTGTTTACAAGCCGTATTACCGGTGCTTCTTCACCAAGCTGCTTAAGCTTGGTGATATCCATTTCTTCCTCTTGCTCTATTATCTGCGGCCCTGGGCCTGCCTCCTCTTCTGCTTGTTTTAAGGCATCTTCCATCTCATAATATTTTTCTATGGCCTGGTTTATTGTAGCACGCGTAGAAACATAGAACGCTATATTATTCCCGAGGACAAGGCGTAGATAATCCATTGCTTCAATATTAGTCGGGTCTGATATTGCCACGTACACTTTTCCACCCTCTTTTTTTAGCACAAAAATACCGTAGTAACGCGCACGCTCAGGATTGAGTAAACGCAGGGATTCTTTTTCTATGGGGTAGTTAAGTAAATTTACATACTGCAAACCCCACTGCTCGGCAAGTACCTGCGCTGATTGCTCATCAGTTATTACTCCTATATCTGTAAGAATTTTGAGCAAAGGCTCCTTAGTTACTTTCTGTATGCTGAGAGCTTTTTCTATATCTTTTTCAGAAGCAAACCCTTTTTCTAAAATTATTCTACCTACAGAATGCCCTCTAACGTTTATCATTATTTAATCTCCTTCTAACTTTGTGATTTTATTTTCTTCATCGGGCAAAACTTTCAGAAGTTTCCGCGCAGAGTTACTTTTAGGATTTATTTCTAACGCTTTTTCTGCAAAGTTTACTGCATCCTCGATATTTCCACTATTCTTCTTTAAGATAGCCATTCTGTAATAAGCATCTTCCTTCAATTCAGGTAAAGCCTCCGTGCTTGTTGTAACCATTTCGTACTGTTTAAATGCAAAATCAGGAAGCCCAATTTTTTTGAAGCTTACCCCGATAAAAAAATGCATCAGGGGTTCGTAGCGATGAGAACGGACAACAAATTGGAATGACGCAATGGCTTCTTCAAATCGTTCAACAAGAAAATATGCAAAACCTAAAACAAAATGCAAGTGGTAATCAAGAGGTGAAGAAGCTCTTTTACCTTCAAGTTTCATTATTACAGGGTCTACAATATCTGCATATTTATGGGAAGCCTCATACTTTTTAAAGAAATTTACTATAAATTTAGCATCCTCGGTTTCCAAATGCATATACAACAACTTTACTCTTGCAACAGAATTATCAGGATTACGTTTA
>JALTHX010000054.1:0-1509 GCA_027076005.1 Caldisericaceae bacterium | reverse complement strand
CCCTTTATATACAAGAATTGCTTATATGTTTATATGAAATTCTCAATTGAAGATAAACTTGGCAGGCTCTTTTATTCATTTAGGTTAGGGGAAATTGTGTTGATTTGTGCATCTAGTACTTATGAAGGTAGGCCAACAAGGATTGTCGATTTAGAAAGGAATTTAAAAAGAGGTAATACACATTTGAGACATTCAACAATACAAGAACATTTGGAAAAACTTGTTAAGAATTCGCCAGTTGTTTCTCTTGAACTTTTAGAGAGTAAAAAAGTTGGTAGAGAAAGGCACCTGTATTTTGATATTTCTAAATTTATGGAATATCTTATGGAAAAGATGTCGCTTAGAGTTGAATATAATCTCTATGATATGTTGGAGATGGGAAAAATAAGTGAAAAGAAAGTAAAAACTACTCTTAATGATGTTCGTAGAAGGATACAAAAATTGTCTGAGAGTAATCTCTTGCAAATGATGGTTTTAAACTTCTTATGTAACTTACTTAAGGTGAGTTTTTATGTGGACATGTCTCTTTCATCTATACTCGACAATATAATAGATGGGCTAGCAGTTTTGAAATCACCTTCGCGCGATGCTCCAGAGGAAGCTAAGAAGATTTACAGATTAATCAGACCAATACAAAAGTATCTTGTTAGAAATGCCGCTTATGCAAACATATTCAATGAATTTGTTTCTAATTACAAAAAATAAGAGGTGATATAATGGAAGAAATAAAAGTTGTTTCGGGCATTGTGAAGGAGCCCTTGCGAGATGACAATCCTAACATAGTTTTGCTGGATGAGTATATCATGAAGCAACTTATGCTCAAAGATAATGACGTGGTGAGTATTAGTAATCAAGATGGATCTATCTCAAAGTTTGTAGTAGTTAAATCATCAGGAGAAGATGGGCAAAGAGTATACATTGATTGGTTGTTGAGGCGAGAATTGAATGTTGGGATAAATGAAAAGGTTAGTATTGGAAGGGGAGATATTCCTATAGAAGCGAAAGAAGTAGTGCTTGCGTATGATGTTGATGATTTGGAACTAAGCATTCCACAGGAGCTAGCAAACAAAATGTTAAGAGATAGAATCGTTCAAGTGAATGAAAAAATAAAGGTCAATTTTCCGGTTTCGAAGGATATTCCTTCATTATTCTCTGATATAATTCGTAGTAATACCAAGATGCTTGATGAGGAAATGCCAAGAATTTACGACGTAGATTTTTTTGTAGTGAAAGTGGAACCAAATGGAATAGGGAGAGTCACGAAGGATACCAAAGTTACTTTCAAATACGATGCAACGGCGGGAGCAGAATCTGATATAGATTGGTATCTTTTAGATTCAAGTGGTTCACTAATCGCAAGAGCCTTGACAGAGGGTGTGTATCCATTTCTTTTTAAGGATTATGTATCTACTTCTCCCACGTCTGGAGATTTTAGAGTTATTGATGTGCTAAAAACATTACATGCCAATGGAGTATTATCTATGAAACATGTAAATGGCAAAAGGGTTT
>JALTHX010000053.1:0-4842 GCA_027076005.1 Caldisericaceae bacterium | reverse complement strand
GGTGGCAAAGATATCTTTAAGAGCGATATTGAAAAGGTATTTGACGAATTGCTTGCAGGAAACGTAAATCCCGAAGAGCAGAAATACATAAGGTTAAGGGGGTAAGCTATGGCTACATTACAAGAGATAATGGCAAAAGAGCCCGCACTCGCACCAGGGCATAGAATGTGCGCAGGCTGTGGGATTGGCTCAATAGTAAGAGCGGTACTTGCTGCATCGGACAAGCCAGTTGTAGTGGCAAATGCAACAGGATGCCTTGAAGTAGTTACAACAATTTATCCTTATTCTGCGTGGAAGGTTCCGTGGATGCACCTTACATTTGAAAACGCAGCAGCTGTTGCAAGCGGAATTGAAACAGCTTACAAAGCACTAAGAAAAAGAGGAAAAATTGGTAAAGATGTAAACATTGTAGCTTTCGGTGGAGATGGTGGAACATACGATATTGGTTTCCAGGCACTCTCTGGCGCACTTGAGAGGGGGCACAAATTCCTCTATGTTGTTTACGATAACGAAGGGTATATGAACACAGGAAACCAGAGAAGTGGGGCAACGCCGTACGGTGCAAGCACTACGACAGTTCCGGCAGGAACAAAAAGCTTTGGTAAACCTCAATGGAGGAAAAATATCGTAGAAATTGCTGCAGCGCACAGAATCCCATACGCAGCAACTGCAGCAAACCACAATATACTCGATCTGTATAATAAAGCCAAAAAAGCATTCGCAGCTGATGGTCCTTCATTTATCGCTGCACTTCAGCCTTGCACAACAAACTGGAAATTTGATCCATCCCTTACGATGAAGTATTCAAAGCTTGCTGTAGAAACAAACTTCTGGCCACTTTATGAATTTGACCACGGTAAGTTGCACATTAACTACAAACCAAAGAACAGAAAACCGATAGAAGAATTCCTTAAAGGGCAGGGCAGATTCAGGCACTTGTTTAAACCGGAAAATAAACATGTTATAGAGAAAATGCAGAAACTGATTGATGAAGAATGGGAACGAATACTTAAACTGGAGGAATCTGGAGCAGCATTGTAGTAAACTCCGATTAGGAGAGTTTTATGCCCCGCGGCAAAAGTGCGGGGCATTTTGATTTACAACTGCTTTATGATATTTTATAAACGGAGGTTATGATGGAAAAAATAATCGCAGCAATTGGCCTAAAAAATGATAAAGAGTTAACAGATAAACACTTTGGTGATTCAGCTTATTTTGATGTCTACGAATTAACGCATATTAACATCATAAAAATAAAAAGAGTTAAAAATGTAAAGATAGAAGAGAGAATACACGGAGACCCTAAAAAGGCAAGTGCCATTGGAACACTTCTAAAAGACACAGATATTCTTGTTGCATTCAGAATGGGGCCAAACATCTTAAGAATGAAGAAGAAGTTTGTACCTGTAATTATAAATTCACAAAACATAGAAAAAATAAAAACAACTTTAATTGAAAACTATGATAAAATTTTTGAAGAAGTGCAAAAAAATGGAGAAAGAAATTATATAACCTTAAAAGTTAAGGAGGATTAAATGAAAAAAAGAGCTGACATTGGCGTGTTTGGAGGTTCAGGATTTTATTCATTTTTAGAGAACGTAGAAGAAACAAAGGTGGAAACACCATATGGCACTCCATCCGATCTTATTGCAATCGGAAAGTATGCAGGTAAGAACGTTGCATTTCTTCCAAGGCATGGGAAATTACATCAATACCCTCCGCATAAAATTCCGTACCGGGCAAATTTATGGGCAATGAAATCACTTGGAGTAAAAAGAATCATTGCACCTACTGCAGTGGGCAGTTTGCAGGCAAATGTAAAGGTTGGAGATTTTGTAGTAACAGATCAGTTTATCGACAGGACATCGGGAAGAGATTGCACTTTTTACGACGGACCAATTACAACACATATAAGTCTTGCTGATCCCTATTGTCCCGAACTCAGGCAAATTACAATCGACGTGCTCAAGGAACTAAAATACCCTTTCCACCCGAAAGGCACTGTTGTTGTTATTCAAGGCCCAAGATTTTCCACTAAAGCGGAAAGTGAATGGTTCACAAAGATGGGGTGGGATATTATTAATATGACTCAATATCCCGAAGCCGTGCTTGCAAGAGAGCTCGAAATGTGCTATGTAAACATCGCAACAGTAACGGATTACGATGCAGGCATTGTTGCAGGTGGAAACGTAGAGCCCGTTACTCAGGAAATGGTTGCAAAAAAATTTGTCGAAAATACGGAAAAACTAAAAGTAATTATTAAAAAAGTGGTTGAACGAATTCCGGAAGAACGTCATTGCAAATGCGGCGAGGCTTTAAAAGGAGCAAGAGTAGGGGAAGAATAGATGATTCCTCTTAAGGATACGCAGGGGATAAGTATTTTTCCCATTGCCACAATTATAATCATCATCGTTAATGTAGTTGTTTTTATAGGGATGTATGTATATGCATTCTCTATGAAAAATCCGCAGTATGGCCTGACATTATTCTACGTAAAATATGGACTTGTTCCGTACGAGATTACAAAAGGGCAAATTATTTATCCATCTATGCGTCCACTCTGGGCCACAATATTTACTTCGATGTTTATTCACGGCGGATTCTGGCATATAGCCGGCAATATGTGGTTCTTCTGGATTTTCGGGAACAACGTGGAGGACTATTTGGGAAGTATGAAGTTTGTTCTCTTTTATCTTGCAGGCGGAGTTGTTGCAGCACTTGCACAACTCGCAATTAATCCTGTGTCAAAAGTCCCCGTAATTGGCGCAAGCGGGGCCATTGCTGCGGTAATGGGTGCATACCTATATTTATTCCCAAGGTCAAACATAAAAACTCTCCTGTTTATATTCTACTTTATCACCTTTGTTGAAATACCTGCGCCGTTCTTCTTACTGTTCTGGTTCTTGATGCAGCTTATTCCAGGGCTTTCACCAAGCGGAGCATCACAGGGAGTTGCATTTTGGGCCCACATCGGCGGGTTTACATTTGGGCTTTTAGCTGCAATATTTATCAAGAAAATGAGGGAGAGTGGATATTACTACGGATAAAATTGAGGAACTCGAAAAAAGGGTTGACATTCTTGAAAGGAAAGTACTTTTACTGGAAAACTTGCTGAAGGAATACTTTCCTCTTTCTATTGATAAACTGCTTGAAAGAAAAGGATTAAAAGTAGTTAGAGAAAATAGGGATATACCCATCTCCAATAAAAAGAAATTATATGAAAACTTCAAAAGTTACTATTTTCGAAGAGTTTTACACGATACCCTGTTCCTAAAAAACATAGACGAAAAAAATAAAAAACTGCTGTCAAAGAAATGGGGAGAAAGTGTAGAGCAATATCTTAAGGTACTTGAAAAATCGGGGATTGTATCAACGGAAAGGGGCATTTTCAAATCAAACTTTTCCGTATCTTTTATGGGAAACCTGCTTGAATGGTTCATCGGGAAATTTATGGAAGAGGAGTTGCATTTAGAAACGATTACTAATGTCCGTTTAAAAAATTTCCGGGAAGGCGGGGACATAGACATACTGTCAAGAATTGGAACAAAGCTCATAATGATTGAGAGCAAGGAGAGCCCCCCAAATAACATACCTGTTTCAGAACTAAAAGCAATAAGCAAAAGAATAGACATTCTAAAAGCAGACTTATTCTTACTTGCAATTGACACAACGTTGTCTGTAAAGAGGAATATCATTGACAACTTGCGCTGGATCGCAAAAGTAGAGCCGGAAAAAATAAAAGAAGGGGTGTATAAAGCAAAAGATAACTTTTTCATTGTAACAGCAAAAAGAAATCTTTTGCAAAACATTGCTTTCTGCATATCAGAGGGGATAAATGGGATACGGTAATTTGAAAAAAGCAATTCTGTGCAAGATAGGAGAATCGTATTTCAATGTCAAAGATTATAAAGCACAAAACATAAAACCGAGTATAGACAGAAACAGGGCATTACTGCAATTTGAGAACCTAAAAAATACTTTGGCGAAGGCAGGAGTAAGCGTTATAAAAACACCAGAATTAAAAGAACATCCAAATTCCGTATTTGTTAGAGATATGGCAGCCATTGCAAAGAATAGTTTTATAAAACTTAGAATGGGCCTTAAGTCCCGAAGTGGAGAAGAGGAATGGATGGCAGATTTTTTAAGGTCTCTCGGGCTAAAAGAAATAGGGAGTATTAAGCCCCCAGGAACAGCAGAGGGCGGAGACGTTATTATAGGCGAAAAAATAGCCTTTGTTGGGATATCAAACAGAACAAACGAAAACGGGGCAATACAAGTTTCGGAAATTCTAAAAGATATTGGTTATGAAACAAGGATAGCAAAATTCAAAGGTCCATTTCTGCACATAGGCGGAGGAATGAGCTTAATTGGGAAAAATACCATACTTCATTGTAAAAACGCTTTTCCCAAAGGATTTTTCGAAGGGTTTAAAGAAATACTTATTGACTGCAACGATTTCATAGGAGGAAATGTAATCGCAATTTCTGAAAAGGAAGTAATTGCCTCAAAAACAAACAGAAATGTAATAAAAATTTTGAAAACAGAAGAGGTTACCGTTCACGAATTAGACCTTTCCGAGTTTGTAAAGGGAAATGGCGGACCAAGCTGTATGATACTGCCCTTCGCCTATCCAGATATAAAATCATCTCTTCGATAAACATCCAAAATCTCATTTAATTTCATTTTATTCTGCCTCCTTCATTCTATAATTTTTGAATAGATTTTAATGAACCAATTCGTTTAATGCATAAGTTCAGAAACATATGAGACTCTTGTAAATGTGATATACTGGACAAAAGAGTAAATGAAAGCTAACACATATACAGGAGGTTAAAGAGTATG
>JALTHX010000052.1:0-1518 GCA_027076005.1 Caldisericaceae bacterium | reverse complement strand
TAGTTGATGTGGCCAAAGTAATTTTTAAAGATTTAGGCTACGAGGTGGACGGTTTTACCGACCCTGTAGCCGGGGAAGAACAGGCAAAGAGCAAGGATTACGACCTAATACTGGTAGATCTAAGGATGCCCGAACGAAATGGTGCGCAGGTGGCAGAGAGCATATTAAAGGCGAAGCCGAATGCGCAGGTTCTTATTATTACAGCCTACCCGACCGATCCGCTGGCAAAACAGGCCATGGATGCAGGTGCTAAAGCCCTTCTTAAAAAACCTTTTGAAATTGGAAAGATTATAGAATTTTTAAAGGATTAGGAAATTTTGCCGGAGAACAGGGACTATTTTATAGAGGACCTTATTAATAGCTCGGAGAGAATCTTAAAAGATTTAGAAGAGATAGATGAGACAGACGGCCTTATTCCCAATCCTGTAGAACAAAAAATAAAACTTGATAAACAGAAAGAAGAGATTAACTCAATAGATATTATTTCCGGTTTAAAAGCAGACGGATATGTAGAAATCTCCATTTCTCCGGATGAAATGACTGCACTCTGCGATTTTTATCCTCCCTCGGAAGGTGAAGGATTTCCGGGTTCCGAAGAGGGAAGGCCTATAGAGTTAGAGTCTGTAGAAAAGGTTATAACGGCAAAGGGCATTGTAACAGGAGTAAACTGGGACGCTGTTAACAGCGCTATTTTCAAGTGTAATACGGAAAGGGTGCCTGTAAATGATGTCGTAATTGCCAGAGGCCGACTGCCGAAGGATGAAATACCTGCGCACTTTGAGATAGAGAAAGAACTCTTAAGTAATAGTAAAAAAGCCGATACGGAAAAGCACCGTATAGATTACAGAGAAATTAGCCCTTTTATTCTGGTGAAAAAGGGTGATGTTCTCGGCAGAGTTGTCCCTAAGGTCCCGGGAATTCTCGGTGAAACGGTAACAGGAAAATCTATCCCCTATAAAACCGCTAAATTGAAATTTTTAAAACCGGGAAAGAACGTTACCACTAAAGAAGGATATGCAATAGCTTCCTGTGACGGTAGATTCGTTATGACAGAAGATACCTTTAGTGTAAGTGAAGTTCTGGAGGTACGCAGCGATGTGGATTATCATACGGGGAATATAAATTTCCCCGGAGATGTTATTATTTACGGTATGGTTAAATATGGTTTTAAGGTAAAGGCAGGAGGTTCAGTATACTGCCAGCAGGCGCTGGACGCGTCCGAGGTAGTATGCGGCGGAGACTTAACGGTTAATCATGGAATAATAGGAAAGAATAAAGGAATTGTTAAGGTTAAGGGAGATATTAATGCAAAGTTTATAGAAAACTGCTATGTAGAAGCAGGCGGCAACATTAATGTTAGTACGAGTATCTTGAATTCTGTTGTTCATTCTCTAAAGGAAGTCACTTTGGGGGCAAAGGGAATTATTGTAGGAGGAAAGACCTTTGCAGCAAACGGTGTGGAGGCCGCACAAATCGGTACAAGAGTAGGTCCTAAAACGGAAATCCACTGCGGTATAG
>JALTHX010000051.1:0-4869 GCA_027076005.1 Caldisericaceae bacterium | reverse complement strand
AATGTTCTCATTATTAACGATAAAGGCCTTGCAAGGCAATACGAAAATGAATTTGCTAGCCTATTCTATAAATGGGGCGGCACAGATTCTAATACGGTAAAAAATACAACAACAAGCAAAATTGTGATCACGCTTCAACCTAACAACCCATATATGAGTGTAAACGGCAAAAAGCAGGAAATAGACCCCGGCAGAGGCACAAAACCCGTTATTATTCCAAAGTGGAGCAGGACTGTTGTGCCTATTCGTGCAATTGTTGAAGCACTTAGTGGAACAATAGGATGGAATGGCACAGAGAGAAAGGTAATAATAAACTTCAAAGATATAGTGATTAACCTCTGGATAGATAAACCGCAGGCAAAAGTAAACGGCGAAATGAAATGGATAGATAAAAGCAACCACGATGTTAAACCGGTTATTATAAACGACAGAACAATGCTGCTGTTAAGGTTTGTTGCAGAAAATCTCGGCTGCACGGTGCAGTGGGATGCATCAACTAGGACAATAACAATTACGTACAGCGGGTAAAAAATAAATTTAAAAGGAAAGAAAAACATACAAGGGCAGGCTGCGACTAACACTTGCCTTTGTTAAGCATTGCATAAAAATTTTTACAGAAACTGTTGTGAAGCTCTTAAGATAAATTTGGAAATCTTTGTAAAGAGTATAAAATAAGAAAGGTTAGTAATAAATGCTGCATATTGAGCCTCATCAAAGTGCAAGCAATTTAGAAATATAAAACAAGAGAAGAAAAGTAAAAATTGGGCTCATACATACTGATACTAAATAGGCATTTGGAGGAGGAATGGCTTGATAAAGGAAAACGTATTACTGCTTTACTTAGGAAGGTGTTTTGTCTTGCCTATATTTTTAGTTCAGGCAAAGAGAAGAAGTTTACCAATTAAAAACACCTATACGGCGCAAAAATGAAAAATAGTTTAGTTGTAAGTTCGTTTATGAGGTCTTATATGAATATTTTCTTCATAAGTTCGGAAAAACGGACTTACAGTCAATATAATCAATTTAAGTTCGAGAAATCGTACTTAAAAATGTTAAAAGCATATAAAGGCGGGGAAACAAAGTTATGAATAAAGCGAGAGCGGGAAAGTATGTAAAGCAGCCTTTGGGATACAGAGCATTTATTCCTAAACCTTTGCCTCCTAATCCACCTATAAAATACGATGGAGAGTTAAGAAGTTTGCTTTCACAAGCGGATAGGGCATTAGCAAGACTTGACGGAGTTACGACTGTTCTACCAAATCCCGAGCTTTTCGTGGGTATGTACGTAAAAAAGGAGGCGCTTCTCAGCTCTCAAATAGAAGGAACGCAAGCATCATTGGAAGGAGTATTGAAATTTGAAGCAGATATTACCCCTTCTGAGGATATAAACGAGATAAAAGAAGTAATTAACTATATAAAGGCGCTTAACTATGGTATTGAAAGATTAAAAGAACTTCCAATGTCAAACCGCCTTATAAAAGAGATACACAAAATTTTGATAAGTGGCACAAGAGGGTCAAACAAAACTCCCGGGGAGTTCAGGCAAACTCAGAACTGGATAGGCCCTGCTGGTGCAAATTTAAATGAGGCAACATTCGTGCCACCGCCACCTCACCTGGTGCCTGAGCTAATGTCTGACCTGGAAAAGTTTATGCACAGAAAGGACGACATTCCGCCACTTGTCAAAGCAGCCCTTATACATACACAGTTTGAAACAATTCATCCGTTCCTTGATGGCAATGGCAGAATTGGCAGGCTTCTCTTAACTTTTTACCTATACTGGCAGGGAGTGCTAACCAAGCCCTTGCTCTATTTGAGTTTTTATTTTAAGAAGCACCGAGAGGAGTATTATAATCTTTTAATGGAAGTTAGGCTAAACGGAGAATTTGAAGAATGGACTAAGTTCTTCCTTAAAGGCGTAGTTGAAGTTTCAAATGAAGCAACCGCAACTGCAAAAGAAATAATAACATTAAAAGAGGATTTGATTAAAATGTTGATAGAGCGTAAAATTGGCAGCGGGTATGCCGTAGGATTACTCGAATTATTATTTTCTATGCCAATCATTACATCCAAAGATGTCCAAAACAAATTAGGAATAAGGAGTAAAGATACAATAAGCAGATTACTTGAAAAGTTTGTCAAGGCAGGCATTATAGAAGAAGTATCTGGTAAAAAGAGATATAAGAAATATATGTTTTCAGAATATATAGATATCATAAAAAGGGGAACAGAATTATAGAATAGTTTTACGGCAAATCTGTAAAATCATTTGAAACATCTGAACATTGCTATCTTTAAAACTATTCACTAATAGGAAAAATAATACGGGTATTTTGCTCTTATACCAAATTTTATCAATTGCAGGCGTTAATTGGTTTAAGTTGCATCTGTAGAAATAGAAGAAATCAGGTACAGTTCGGATTGGTTTTTTCAAATGTGTCTGAACAACGAAAGGGTAAAATAAAAATAGCAAACTTTCAAATTTCATTCACAGCAGAGGTTAGAGAAGTTACCAGCAAAGCGCTTTTTTATATCGGGATAAAAAGGTAGCAGGCAAAATCTCAACCAGCATAGTTAAAGACGTGTAAAGCCAAATAGTCAAGGTATGCTTTAACTGTCTAATCAGAAGGTTTTTTGCACGCGGTTTACAGAGATTTCCGTGAAGAGTAGTTCCCAATAGAAAAAGTATCACTAATGTTTATTATCTACTATTACAGGGCAATCTCTCGCTATATAAAAGTTATCGAAACCCTCCAAAAAGATAATTTAGGAGTATTAAGCAAAAGGATACAATAAAAAAGAAAAGAAAGCTCCAAAGCGAAAAGAAAAATAACCATAAAAGGAAAATATAATGGATCGTTCATAAGCCTTCTGAGCATATTACAAGAAGTTGAAACTAAAAGACTACAATAAATATTCTGGCTATATTAGTAAACAATTTGTTTTAAATACTCTAAAACCTCATTGTAAACTCCTTCAAACTCTGGAACTGCACTGAACTGGTGTTGCAGAGATTTCTCCCACGAGTTTTTGAATTTTTCTCTATTGTTCTCTAACGCTGATATATCTGGTAAAATGTTTTTAAACTTGCACTTCCTGGCAAATGTCTCAATTACGATTTTCTTGCTTAAAAGGTCTCTAAAATACCAAATGTCGTACAAGTCTCTTGGCCTTACTCTTTCAAAAAGCGTTCTTAACTCCTCTGCAATAATTTCTTCAAGAGAGTAAGCATTTACCTCTGCGTCGAATTCGTCTGAGTACGAATAAAGAATGTGTCTTTTTACAACAGGGAGCAGTATGTGTTCTCTGTCAGGGAAGGTAATATCTAACTTTATTTTTGTTTGTGTGCCAGCAGATATTCTGATAATAGTGAAATAAATGTGTGCCCTGAGTCCACTCTCGGTATCTTCAAATTTAATTCTATTGCTAAAATTTATTCCGCTTTCGTCGCGTGCAGTTTCCACTGCTTTTTTAATTTGAGATTTCAGACGGGCAGGACTTATAGAATGTAAAAGGGTAAAGTCAAGGTCGTCGGAGAATCTGTAATTTCTCTCATACACTTTCTTTATCCCAGTTCCGCCTTTTAGCGCCATTTCAATATCTCCAAGAGATTTCAGCAGCCAGCTCTGTGCATAGTCTCTCTCAATGGTGGATACGGGAACGCCGTACTCCCTTGCCTTTTGCTTGATTTCTATCTGTGTAATCATTCCAGAGAAATTAGTTCTTCATTGATATTTACAATTAAACGCCACTTTGCGTTCTTTGTTCCGTCGTGCGGCATTGTAGGGTCAAGATATAGGTAGTTCCTTACTTCCACTTTTGGAAGTTTCACTCTAAGGTTAAAAGTATCACATAGGTACCCCAGCCTTCTTACAACTCCAGAGTTTCCCATGCGTAAAGCGTATTCTGAGAGCTTCTTCCTATTGAGTTTTCCGTTCTTTAGTGCTTTTGCAACCTCTATGATGCCTCCACAGTGTTGAGGCTTATCCAGGCAATCTATAACTGTTTTTTCTTTATCTGTAATGGTTACCTTAGTCTCTTCAATCCATTCTTCCCTTGTGCCAAAAAATTTCGTTTCTTTTATCCGAATAATTTTATACTTCACACCGAAAATCTCTTTTTCCTGTTGCTTTTTGCGTGCAGTTGTCTGAATAAACACAGTAGTAGGAATTTGCTCAGTAAGGCCGTAAAAGTTTAAAGCGCTCCAATATGCTATCGCATAAGGCGTTACAAGCAAAGAGCCTATCACAAATTCGTGCAGTGTGTACTTGCCCTTCTCTGCACCAAGAGGGATAATTAAATATTTACCCTTTTCTATTCGCTCGATATATTTCTTTTTTTGTAATCTATTGAGTATTACCCAAAGTACTTCTTTCTTAATATGAGTTTTCTCATAAAGCATATCAAACGTAAAAGTATTACCACTCTTTGCCATTATTTTTACTATATCGTTTAAGCTTCTTCTCAATTTCATACGCTAACCTTAATCAAATTATTATGTTCAACGGATACAGTTAAGAAGTAATTAGCCGTATGTATTTTAATAAACAATGGCTTGCCATTAGCTTTCATATGCATTCCATTCAAAATATTTAACTCACCTTCAATATACATATTAAAAGTATACCAAAATAAATTGTTTTTCAAACGAATTAATTAAAAGCGTAGTTTTATTTTGTATAAGTATACCTTTTACAACTTTAGGCTTATACAAACAAGAAGATTTTGGCTCACTCAGTAGCACTTTACTTTGACCTAATCTAAGCGGTTTTTTCTTTTTCTTCCATATTTTTTCTTTGAGAAAGTATGTATTGATGTATAATTGTCGTATAGATGCAAATAAATAGCTATTCACCATACAGGTGAAGA
>JALTHX010000050.1:0-1527 GCA_027076005.1 Caldisericaceae bacterium | reverse complement strand
GATCGAGACGCCATTCCCTTAATGAAAGATTATATGGAATCAGGCTCATTTTCTCGGGCCAAGGGAGGGGAAATTACGGGATCTGCGTCTATTATCTTTAATGGCAATATCAATCAACCAGTGGAAACACTCTTGCAAACTTCTCATCTTTTTAGTCCACTTTCTAAAGAAATAAATTATGACACAGCATTTCTGGATAGAATAAATCTCTATTTGCCAGGTTGGGAAATCACAAAATTTAGTCCGGAAAATTTTACAAGTCACTTTGGATTTAGTACAGATTTTTTCTCAGAAGTATTAAAATCGCAACGCAAATCCACATATTATAGTGCATTGGATGAGTATTTTTCGTTGGGTTCTCACCTAAAACAGCGCGATTCGAAATCCGTACGACGTATAGTTTCTGGGCTTATTAAACTTTTACATCCCGATGGCAATTTTACAAAAGAAGATGTACGAGAATATCTCGACATTGCAATGGAAATGCGTCGCAGGGTAAAAGAACAGCTTAAGCGTATTGGTGGAATGGAATTTTGGGATACGAATTTCTCTTACATAGATAAAAATACTCATGAAGAAATATTCATAGGATTACCTGAAGAGCGGGGATCCTCGTTAATTGAATCAACACCATTATCTCCGGGTATTTGCTATACAGCAACAAGCGATAGCGAAAATGTTGCTCTAATCAAAATTGAGGTAGTATCAGTTAAAGGCAGTGGAAAAGTTAATATTACAGGTACAGCTTCTTCTGCGTTGAAAGAGGACATAAAAAATGCGGTAAACTATATCAAAGCTAATGAAAAAAGCATTTTAACAGAACAACATTCATTGTCTGGAATAGATATAAACATACAATTGAGTACTATTTTAGGGACTTCCGTAGAGAGTGGAATTGGCTCTGCTATTTATGCAGCTATTATTTCCTCTATTTACAAAAAAAATCTTAAGCAAGGCCTTGCTGTGTTGGGCAATATATCTATCGGTGGAGCTATTGAGCGTGCAACTAATTTTGCTGATAAAGTAACAATGCTTTCTGAGAACGGAGCAAAAAATGTTTTGGTTCCTATAGATAATTTAGCTGAACTAAATACACTCCCTCATGCAGTACTCGGCAAAACAGATGTTACATTTTATGCTAACAGTCAAATGTTAATCCAAAAGGCGGTATTAAGTGAGTGAACCTCCGTAAAACAGGGCAAAAATTTCCAGTCTAATTGCGTACCAAGATATATTTCTACTTAGCCTGTTTTAGTTTTATCGGATACTGCTTAAATGAATTTTTATCTTCGGTCAACAGTTTTAAAAATTTGGGATGGAGATATAGTTTTTATCTACCGGCTTTTATCTTTTAGAGAACACCAATTTTAACAAGCTGTTTTAGATATACCGAAGTTGCCTGTCTTTTGGCGATGCCTGTTTCAACAAGATTGGCAATTTGGCAATACTACGTTTCAAAAAGAAGTTCCACAAGTTTTCTAGAATATACTTTCGCTTTTTTCTCGTAAACATAATCGCAGGTGTGTA
>JALTHX010000049.1:0-1530 GCA_027076005.1 Caldisericaceae bacterium | reverse complement strand
CCCCGTATATGGGACGTATTCTTATATCAGCTTGCCCTTTACGCTGCTATGTACTTTTTCTTTGCTTATTCTCTGTATTTCGTTTCCAAAGGGGATTTCCTTAAAAACTTTTTTGGATCCGTGTTTTTTGCGTTGAAGCATTTTGGCATTACAATTTTAATCGTCTTCGGTATTTTACTTATTGTTTACGTTCTTCCGTTTATGGCAAACGGCTTGCAAAATGTTGCGAATTCTCAGGGGCTTACTGTTTCCTTCTATCGCGCCCTGTATTTTTTGATGCCATTTGTCCTGTACTATGTATTTCCCCTCTTCTATATCATTGCAACTTACATAGCAAAGCGTTATGAGCAGTAAGGAAATATACATAAAAGGTGCGCGGGTTCATAACTTAAAAAATATTTCCCTGCATATTCCCAGAGGGAAGCTCGTTGTAATAACAGGTGTTTCCGGTTCCGGTAAGTCCTCGCTTGCGTTTGACACGCTGTATGCTGAGGGGCAGAGGCGTTATGTGGAATCACTTTCCTCCTATGCAAGGCAGTTTATAGGAATTATGCAGAAACCCGATGTAGACTACATTGAGGGTTTATCCCCCGCAATTGCGATTGACCAGAAAAGCGGAAGCAAAAACCCGCGTTCTACGGTTGGAACAATGACGGAAATTTATGATTATCTGAGGCTTCTTTTTGCACGAATTGGCGTTCCTCACTGCCCGCTTGACGGGACGGAGATTAAAAAGCAGTCCTCAGATGAAATTATATCCAAGGTTTTCGAAACTGCAAAAAACGAGCGGATAGAAATCCTTTCCCCTCTTGTAAAAGGAAGAAAGGGCGAATATAAAGCCCTTTTTGAAAAGCTTCGGAAAAAGGGTTATGCACGGGTAAAAGTGGACGGCATAATGCATGCTCTGGACGAGGAAATCCCTCTTGAGAAAAACAAGAAGCATAATATAGACCTTGTTGTTGACAGAGTACGTGTTTCCGACGAGGAGCGCTCTCGCATTGCCGACTCCGTGGAGCTTGCCCTGAGTGAAGGTAATGGTATAGTGAAGATTTTTGTTCATAAGGGCGAAGGCAAAGAATATTTGTTTTCAGAGAAGCTCGCTTGCCCTGTATGTGGTTTCAGTATGGAAGAGGTCGAGCCGCGGCTGTTTTCATTTAATAGCCCTTACGGAGCTTGCCCTGAATGTGGCGGGTTGGGATTTAAAATAGAGCCTGACCCTGACCTTATCATAAAGGATTGGAATAAGTCTTTAGCCGAGCGTGCCATTAAAATTCCGGGATTTCACGGTGTTGATACGTTTTCTTATAATGTAGTTTTAGATGCCGCAAAGGAGTATAACATTGACATATTTAAGCCTTTGAAAGATTTTGCGGAGGATGAATTAAATATTATTTTATACGGAGCCGACAGAAGGATTCCTGTCCATTTTACGAACAAGGACGGCAGAAAATACGATTTCAGCGTGCATTTTGAGGGTGTAATCCCCCTGCTCGTCCGCAGATACAACGAAACTATGTCCGATTCGATGCG
>JALTHX010000048.1:0-1533 GCA_027076005.1 Caldisericaceae bacterium | reverse complement strand
CCTATAACAGCCGACCTTGTGGAAATACCTGTTTTTTCATTAATAATTCTTGCCACGTATTCTGCAACGCCACGTTTTTGAAGCAGTTTATGTCCGAATTGGTCTATCTCACTGTTGCTATCTACGGGAAGCTCAGCTCCCTCGGATGTAACAACAAGCGCATAGCCCTTTCTGTCAAAATCTTTTTGGAGGTGTTTACACATTGCGTCGAAATTCGGCTTTTCTTCCGGAATAAGAACCCAATCGGCTCCGCCGGCTATACCAGTGTACAATGCTACCCATCCCGCTTCACGCCCCATTACTTCAAGCACAATAATTCTCTTATGCGAACGGGCTGTATCTCTGAGTCTATTTAATGCATCTACTGCAACATTTAAAGAGGTATCAAATCCAAAAGTAAAATCAGTACCTGAAAGGTCATTATCCATAGTTTTAGGCACCCCTACTACTTTTACTCCTAATTTATGGAGTTTTGCCGCAACACCGAGAGTATCGTCTCCACCGATTGCAACCAGTGCATCAATGCCGAGTTCCTTTAAATTCTCGATTGCACGTTCAGGCCCCCCTTCTATGGAAAAAGGGTTTGTTCTTGATGTAAACAGAATAGTACCGCCATAATTAATTATTTCATCAACCACATTTAAAGAAAGGGGTCTTGTAATTTTTTCCATAACACCTTTCCATCCCTGCTCTATTCCAACAACTTCATCTCCAAAATCTAAAGCATGAAACACAACTCCCCTAATTGCAGGATTTAACCCCGGGCAGTCTCCGCCGCCTGTCAAAACTCCTATTTTCATTATTTGCCTCCTAACATTTCGATAATTTCTTTTATTGCAAAAGTAACGCTCTTTTCTCTAATTTCTGCTCTATTCCCCAAAAAATGTTTTTCATATACTTTAGTATTTTTATTTAAAGTGATTCCAATATATACCAGGCCAACAGGTTTGCCCTCTTGGGAAGAAGGCCCTGCAACTCCTGTAAACGAAACGCCTACATCCGAATGAAAAATTTTTGCTGCATTTTTTGACATTAATAAAGCTGTTCTTTCGCTTACGGCCCCCTCTTTTTTAATAATTTCTTCAGGCACATTAAGAATATGTTCTTTTGCATAATTACTGTAACTTATAATACTGCCCAAGAAATAAGCGGAACTACCTGGAACATCGGTTACAGTTTTTGAAAAAAGTCCGCCTGTAAACGATTCAGCTGCTGTAATTCTTAGTTTTTGCTCATTTAGTAATATGCCAAGTTTTTCTTCAGCCTTCATATCCACCTGTGAAAATTTTACACATTTTTTGATTTAATGCAAATCTGTGGTTTTCTTTTTTTAAATGATTGCATATAATTGATAAAATTGTAATTAAAGGAGAGTAATATGAGAGTAAGTGAAATATTTATACCAACGTTAAGAGAGGCTCCTCAGGATGCAGAGATAATAAGTCACAAACTAATGCTGAAAGCTGGGCTGGTAAGAAAAGTAGCTTCTGGTATCTACTCTTTTTTACCCATAGGGCTTCGTTCTTTAGAGAA
>JALTHX010000047.1:0-4931 GCA_027076005.1 Caldisericaceae bacterium | reverse complement strand
CAATTTTTCTACTTCCATCCGTTTTTCACATTTCAGAAAATTTTTATAAATTTGTCCGTATATACGGATTCGGAGGCTTATTCATATTACTTGGTATAATAATCATACTGCCAGGGAAAGGAGATAAAAAGAAATGAAATGTTACAATGATCAAACAAGAGAAGCAGTTGGAGTATGCTCTCGGTGCGGCAAAGCAATCTGCCCGGAAGAGTCAATAATAATAAACGACAAACTTTATTGCAAAGAATGCGCGGAAAAAATAAAAGAAGAAGAGGCACATCCAAAGACACTGCATAGGTCGCTACACAGCAGAATGCTTGCGGGTGTTTGTGGAGGATTAGGTGAATACTTCGGAATTGACCCAACAATAGTACGAATTATTTTTGTTCTCCTGCTGATTGTTCCCAAAATAGGATTATTAGGAATATTACTATTATATATACTACTCTGGCTTATAATGCCTGAGGGAGATTAATAAAATGAAATGTTTTAATGACCCAACTCGCGATGCAGTTGGCACTTGCTCACTCTGCGGAAAAGGCATATGCCCAGAGGATGCAGTATATATAGAAGATAAACTCTATTGTAAGAAGTGTGCAAAGAAGATTCTAATAGGAGAAAACAAAGCAGAGAAAAAGCTTTACCGTTCTAGAAAAAACAAGTCGATTTGCGGAGTATGTGGGGGGTTTGCCGAGTATGCAGATACTGATTCTACGCTGATACGTGTTGTGTGGGTTATTGCAACATTGTTTACCGGAATCTTGCCGGGAATCATTGCTTATTTTATAATGTGCCTTGTCGTTCCGAAAGAACCAACAAAAACAGAACAAACGTGATGTTTTTTAGCATACGATATTAAGCATCAATAATGGATTTTACGTGTTGTAAACTTTCAAGGCCTCTTGCATAAGCATCGGAAGCTTTATCGAGAGCATTTGCTGCACGTCTTCTATTTTTTAAAGGTATGGTTTTGGTAGGAGGGATAAATGCTTTCCTTCCCACGTTTCTTTCCCACTGCCTCCAAAAAAGTAAAACATCCTCAAAATGCTTCACTGCACGAATCATTTCTTTCTGTGCCTTCTCGTTCAAAAAATGATGTATTCCAAGCAGGTAGGAAACATTTCCGTTCAGCGCAGTCCATTGCGGATAAACCGCAGATGAGAGGTACGGATGAACCGTGCCATCTTCCATAGAAAAAGAAAATTCCTGATTCCTAAGGTTTCCCGCAAATTCTTTATATGCCATTTTACCTGAAGACACATTATTTCTCATAATTTCTGTTTCAAGATTTAAAAATTCTTTTTTCATAAGGTTCACAAATCTGAGAAAGTTTTCTCTACCATAAAAACCTTTCCTGTCAGGGATTTTAGCGTAATCAACAGTTACAACAAAACTATTTTTCGCTAATAGCTCTTCTATATCTTTTTCTTCGCAAAATACACTTCTGTAAAATAAGGCTCTACCTTTTTCAACCTTAGCAATCAAGAGATTCTGCGGATAAAGAATAAATGGCTCTTTAGGAAGATCCGCCGCTGCCCGTAAACGATCAACGATAATATCAACTCCAAGAAATATTTTTATATTACTCTTTATATAATCAATACTCCCGTTAAACACAAAAGGAATTTTGTAATCATACAAAAACCGTAACGAGTAACCGCTCATAGCATTCAGCTCCGTAAGGAGCACTGGAAAACCCTCTGATTTAAGAATTGCATATAGATACAGTAAAAAATCATACTCGCATTGTACGCCTTTTTCTTTTATACCGGCAAAAATTGTTTCTATCTTTTCATTTTCCACACTTTGATTATAATTAATTAATGTAAAATATAAACAGGTAGGGGGTAGGAAAAATGATAAAAATTGTTACTGACTCAACTGGGTATTTAAATAAGGAATTTTGTAAAGAAAATGGTATTACAGTAGTTCCCTTGCATGTAAGGTTCGGCGAAAAATCTTACAGAGAAGGTGTAGATATTACACCAGACCAGTTTTATGAATTACTTGAAACAAATAAGGAACTTCCAAAAACTTCTCAGCCTTCAATTCAAGATTTTTTAAATGAATACCGACGCATCCTGAAAAATAGAGACGATGTCCTTTCCATACATATATCATCAAAACTCAGCGGCACGTTTAATGCAGCAAGGATGGCAGCAGAACAATTAGAACCTAACAGAATCAGGTTAGTTAATTCACAGCATACATCAATGATTATTTCATTTTTGGTGGAATTTGCCCTTGAGGAAATCAAAAAGGGAAAGAGCCTAGAAGAAGTTTATCAGTCAACAAATGCACTTGTCCCAAAGATGATTACGCGCTTTACTTTCTGGGATATTAAATACCTTGTACAGGGCGGGAGACTCAGTAAAGCAGAAGGATTAATCGGCTCTATACTCAGCATTAAGCCAATTCTTTCTTTTACAAACGGGGAGGTAAAAACTGAAAGTACGCCACGTACCTGGAAAAAATCACTTCGGAAGCTCGCAGAATATGTAGAAGAAACTAACAAAACGCTCGGAATTGAAAAAATAAGCGTAATCTATGGCACAAACAAAGCAGAGGCTGTAGATTTTGCAAATAAAATAAAGGAGTTATTAAACAAAGAAATCCGTTTGCAGCAGCTTGGAGCTGTTGTAGGGACGTATGCAGGGCCACGCTGGATAGGGATCGGCATTCAAACAAAAAAGTGAACAAAAATATTAAGCAAATTGTAGAAACTCTAAAAAAAGAGCTCAAAAAATATGGAGACCCCGTTGTAACAAAAGTTGCAAAAGAGAAAAAATCTCCGTATCGAGTGCTTATATCTACTATTCTGAGTTTGCGCACAAAGGACGAAACAACTCTACGAGCAAGTGAACGACTTTTTAAAAATGCAGACACCCCTAAAAAGATGCTTAACCTATCTAAAAATAAAATAGAAAAACTGATTTATCCCGTAGGTTTTTACCATAGGAAAGCGGAGCAAATACTAAAAATCTCGGAAATTCTCATTGGCGAATATAGTGGAAACGTGCCAGACAACCTTGACGAATTGTTAAAGCTTCCCGGTGTCGGCAGGAAAACAGCAAATTTAGTTCTGAACGAAGGGTTCGGTAAATTAGGCATCTGTGTTGATACTCACGTCCACAGGATTTCAAATAGGCTGGGAATTGTAAAAACAAAAAACCCTAAAGAAACAGAGTTTGCACTGCAAAAAGTTTTACCCAAAAAATATTGGATCATTTTCAATACACTGCTTGTAACGTTAGGGCAAAACATATGTACCCCGATTTCTCCAAAATGCTCGATTTGCCCCATAAATCAGTACTGCCAAAAAGTTAGGGTAGAGAAACACAGGTAGCGTTACACAGTTGTAAAAATCGTCCTTTACTTTAAAATAGTATATAATGAAAAATAAACTACTTGCATTGATTCTATCCGCATTGCTGCTTATTACCGTTGGATGCAGCAGTACAACAACTACATACAACGTAGTAGATGCTGTAACCGGATTGCCAATTAACGGAACCGCAACTGTAAATGGAAAGGATGTAAACATTAAAAATGGAATAGTTTCAACAAAAACGAAAGAAGCCACTATAGAAAAAAATGGATACGAGAAAGCAAAGCTTAATGAAGCAAAAATTGTAAGACTTACGCCAATTGCGTTCTTAGAGCTGAATGTAAAACCTATTCCTGAAGAAATATACGTTGATGGAGTAAAATACCCCGTATTTCTTAAAAACAACTCTATAATATTATCTCCATTCACAACCGGAAATCATAAACTCACATTTAAGGGAAATTTTATAAATGAAAAATCGGTAAATGTACAGATTGCAAAAGGAGAAAACAAAATTTCCGTGAGCTTGCTGCTGAACAGTGAAAAAGCATACAACTTTCTTTCAAAAATAAAATTTCCGGAAGAATTCAAAAATATTGAATGCACAATAAATATAAATGGCACTGTAGACAAAGAAGATATGAATTATATTTTCAATGCACAAGTGCAAGATGGAAAGATAATGGCAATATCCGACAAAAACATAAGTTACCAATTTAAAGGCAATACTCCTTTTATAAAAGAAAACAACGCGCTTACTCAAGTAAAAGATAGAGAAACGGTTGCAGCACTCATCTATGCAAGAGATGTTTTGCAGAATATTTTAAAACTCAGGGAATTTATAAAGCCATTAAAATTAACCGACATTTCAAACAGCAATGCATTATTTATAAAACAACGAACTTTTGAGAGCAGGCCTTTCAGCGAGAGTATCACGTTATATTTCAATAAAGATGCAGTAAATAAAGCTATTGTTAATATAAAATCGCCGATAGAAAATACGGATCTTTTCGTTACCATAGATATAAAAACGGACTAAGGAGGAATTATGTCATTTACACACCTACACTTGCATACCGAATATAGTTTATTGGACGGACTAAACCACCTTCCGCAACTCGCGGAACGCGTAAAAGAACTTGGAATGGATGCAGTTGCAATTACTGACCATGGTAATATGTACGGAGCAGTAAACTTCTACGAAACTATGAGAAAAAAAGGGGTTAAGCCAATTATAGGCGTGGAAGCATACGTTGCTGAAAACGGAAGAAAATCAAAAGTAAGAGGCGAACGGAGATTTCACCTCGTCCTGCTTGCAGAAAACAACGAAGGCTACAAAAATCTGCTAAAACTTGTTTCAATAAGTTATATAGAGGGATTTTATTATAAACCACGCATAGATTATGAAACGCTTGAAAAATACAATAAAGGTATTATTGCAATGAGTGCATGCCTGCAAGGGGAAGTACCGTACAGAATTCTTCATGAAGGAAAAGAAGCAGGTAGAAAAGCCTTGCATAGATATCTCAACATTTTCGGAAAAGACCGTTTCTTTCTTGAAGTACAAAATCATAACATAGCAGAAGAGAAAAGAGTGATCCCT
>JALTHX010000046.1:0-4932 GCA_027076005.1 Caldisericaceae bacterium | reverse complement strand
ATACGTTTGCCTTTCTTCCGGGGAAGGAACCCATAAAATGCAAAGTGCGCCGGAGGAAACCCTGATAATAACAAAGCAGGAACAAGCGCCGTAGGGCCTGGTAATGCTTCAACATGAATACCTTCCTCAAGAGAGCGTTTAATGATGTTATATCCGGGATCAGAAATGCCTGGAGTGCCGGCATCAGTTACGAGTGCAACATTTTTACCTTCCTCAAGTTCTCTCATTAAAAAATCCAATTTCTTTTCAGTAGAATAGCTGTGAAAGCTCACTATCTTTGTATGTATACTGTACTTATTTAATAAAATACGGGTTTTCCTTGTATCCTCGGCAGCAATTAGATCCGCATTCCTTAAAACAAGAACAACCCGTATAGTAATATCCTTTAGATTTCCTATAGGTGTAGGGCAAATATAGAGTGCCATTTTTACCCTACTTTTGTGCTAACTATTTCTATTTCATCGCCTACCTTTATATCATTAAAGTTTTTCAAGCCAATACCACATTCATAGCCTTTTAAAACCTCTTTTGCATCTTGCTTGAAGCGTTTTAAAGAAGAAATTTCACTTGAATAGACCACAACATTATTTCTAAGCATTTTTGCTTTAGCTCCACGCACCACTTTACCTTCAGTAACAAGACACCCTGCTATGGTTCCTACACCGGATACCTTGAAAACCTTTTTGACAATAACTTTTCCAAGAATAACTTCTTTCTTTTCAACAATTACCATACCTTTAAGCAAAGCTTCAAGTGCATCGGTAAGCTCAAATATGATATCGTAAGTTTTTATATTAACCCCTCTGGATTTTGCTTCTTTTTTCGCTTCGGTTGTTGGCCTTACGCCAAAGCCTATAATAATTGCATCTGCAGCCTCAGCAAGTAGAATGTCACTTTTTACAATACCTCCGACCCCTTCATGAATTATTTCCACAGGAATAGAAGACTTCGTTTCGTTAATTGCATGCTTTACTGCCTCAAGTGCACCCTGAGTTCCCGTTTTTAAGATAACAAATAGTTTTTTGACTTCCTTTTCTTGCATCTCTTTGAACAAATCTTCTATCGTTTTTGGGCTATGCTGTATTGCCGCTTTTGACTGATTTTTTTGCCATTCTATGCGTTTCAATTCTTCTTTCGCTTCAGAAGCATTCTTCATTGTATAGAAAATTTCTCCAGCCCTCGGAACATCGGGTAAACCGGCAATTTCAACAGCAGATACTGCAGGGGCTTCCTTTACCCGCTTTCCATTTGTTTCTGTAAGAAATCTTACCTTTCCTACTACATTGCCTACACGAAGATAATTACCTGACCTCAAAACACCGGTTTGTACGATAACTGTTGCCAAAGGGCCTATATTCTTATCCATCTTTGATTCGATTACTGTTCCAGAGCAAACTGTTTCACGGTTAGTTTTCAGCTCAAGCAATTCTGCCTGCAGGTTTGTCATTTCAAGCAGCTCTTTAACGCCTTTTCCCGTTTTAGCAGAAACAGAAACATATATCGTAGAGCCACCCCATTCTTCAGGAAGAAAACCTCTATCCGCAAGTTGTTGTTTCACTTTTTCGGGATCTGCATTAGGCCTATCAATTTTATTAATAGCAACGATTATTGGAACATTTGCCGCACGTGCATGATCAATTGACTCTATAGTTTGTTCTTTAACTCCTTCATCTGCTGCCACTACAAGTATTACAATGTCAGTTACAATAGACCCTCTAAGCCTCATTTCAGTAAATGCCTCATGCCCCGGAGTATCTATAAAAATTATTTGCTTTCCATCAAAAACAACCACTGAGGCACCTATTGCCTGAGTGATTTTCCCTTTTTCTCTTTCCGCAACCGAGGTCTTCCTGATTGTATCCAACAACGTTGTTTTTCCATGGTCAACATGTCCCATCACAGTAACAACCGGGGCTCTTTCTTTAAATTTGGTTAAAAATTCTTCATTTTTAAATTCCGGAACATCCAAGCCCATTTCGGAAGCAAGGTAATGAACTGCACTTTTCGAAAGTTTCATTGTAGACTTATAGGGGATTCCTATTTTCATTACCTGCTCTCTTACGGAACGCTCTGAAACATTAAATATCTTTGAGAACTCTTTTAAAGTGATGTTTCCTTTTATTCTCTGCGATTTTTCTTCCTCGTTCTCCTGTTTCTTTCGCATATCAGAAACGTATTCTTCAATAAGAGAAACAGTATCTGCATCTATCATTGACAGATTTCCTTTGCCTTTAATCCCAAGCTCTCCCATAATAGAGAGCATCTTCGTGGATTTAAGCCCCAACTTTCTTGCCAGTTGATAGACTCTTATTCTGTCTTTTTTAGTCATTCGTATCACCTTCCTCTGACTGTTCAACCAGGTGAATATTGTAGCCTGTTAGCTTTGAAGCAAGCATTGCATTAACACCATTGCTGCCCATTGCAGTAGGGTAGTTTTTCTTGGCTACATATACATTTGCTTCTTTTGTATCTTTGATAATATCTACCCTGTCTACTTTAGCAGGGCTCAACGCATTTTCAACATATATTTCCGGATCGCTATTGTAACGTATCACATCGATACGCTCCCTATTCAATATTCTTGAAACTGCATTAATTCGTACCCCTTTTGTCCCTATGCAAGCACCAACAGGGTCAACCCTAAGGTCCTTTGTTGCAACAGAAATTTTCGCACGAACTCCAGGCGCCCTCACTGCTCCTTTAATTTCCACAATACCCTGGTTAATCTCCGGAACTTCCATTTCAAGTAACTTTTTAAGAAACTCGGAACAAGCCCTTGACAAGATTACGAGAGGGCCCTTATCCGTATTCTTAACCTCTTTTATATAAGCACGAACAATTTTACCCCTTCTTAAGGGTTCTCCGGGAATTGCCTCTTCGGGGGATATTATTCCTTCCATATTGTATGGCTCTATATTTACACCTACATCCCCTCTTGACTTCCTACGAGTTACTTTTCCAAGAACAACATCCCCTACCTTGCCTGAAAATTCTTCAAAGGCAATCTCTCTTTTTTTCTCTAAAATTCTCTGCTGGAAAACTTGTTTTGCAACTCGAATAGCAGTAGATGAAAGACTTTTTATAGGAATCTCTATTAGTACCGTATGTCCAATTTCGGTATCATCAGTAAACTTTATTGCTTCTTGTATCCCAATCTCCAATGTAGGATTCTTAACTTGCTCAACAATTCTCTTTTCTGCATAAAGCTTCACTTCACCCTTAGAAAGATTTACTTTAACTACGGAATTATATTCTCCGAAGGTTTTACGGTAAGCAGTTTCCAAAGTTGCCTTAATTACTTCCATTATATATTCCTTTGGAATATGTTCTTCCTTTTCAATGTTGCGCAAAATATCTATATCTATCATTTTTTATTGCCTCCTTTTTCGAACATCTTATCCCATAACCGAACGGATGATATTCTCTTCAGCTCAATCTCATTCTCTACCTTATCGTTTTTCAAAATAATACAACCATTCTTTAGTTCTGCCAATGTCCCAACCCTTGTGATAGTTTTACCATCTTCAAAATAAGAAGCTTTAACCATTCTTCCCAAAAAGATTTCCAATTCCTTTTCAGATTTTAAAATCCTATCCAATCCTGCCGAGGACAAACTTACAGCATATATGCCACCAAGTCCTGCAGTTACAAGCTCGTCCTGTATTTTTCTTGTTACCCTCTCAAGGTCTCCAACACTAACATCTTTTGCCTTATTATACAACACTGCATTAATCTTACCTTTCCTTATCTCAACCTCTACTGCAATTAGGCCGAAGCTCATCGCGCTTTTTCTAACAATCCCTTCTATTCTTTTCATAATTATGCTCCCATTAAAATAAAAAGTGGGCAAACTCCAATCCCACTCAATATAAAATCTATTTTCTTATATTGTAAAAGAAAAACAAAATTTTGCAAATCAATTAATCTTTTTGTAGAATTTGTAGAAATACGGAAAAGCATCAGTTCACCTCTTCCAAATAAATTTCAGCCTTACAAATTATTTGACAAAAAAATGCTTTGGGATAAAATCACTATATCAGATAAATAAGAAAGGAGAGTTTAAAAATGAACAGTCTAAATCTTGAAAAGTATGGGGTAAAAAATGTAAAGAATTTGTATCATAATTTGTCAAGAACAGAACTTGTTGAGCATGCAGTAAGAAACAACGAAGGAGTGCTTACAACGCTTGGAGCAATTAATGTGCTTACAGGTAAAAATACCGGGCGCTCGCCGAAAGATCGTTTTATTGTTGATCAGCCCTCAATACATGGTAAAGTGGACTGGAATGAAATAAACAAACCAATAGAAGAAAAGGTGTTCAACAAATTGCTCATTAGGGCAACTGCTTACTTACAAGAAAAAAATATTTATGTCTATGACGGATTTGTTGGACATGATCCAAGATATGCACTCTCTTTAAGGGTAATCACGAATCTTGCAACAACAGCCCTATTATCAGAAAATATGTTTGTTTCAGGCAGAGGGAAAGACCCTAAAATATGGGATAGCCCAGGATTTACTCTGATAGCCGTCCCCTGGTGCAAAGCAGTTTCCGAATTAGACGGAGTAAGAAGTGATGTTGCTATCATTTTTAACTTTGATAAAAAAATTGCGCTTGTAATCGGAAGCTGGTACGGAGGGGAAGTTAAAAAAGTTATGTTTTCCATTATGAATTTTCTTCTTCCAGAAAAGAATGTTTTCCCTATGCACTGTTCAGCTAATCTCGGACAAGATGGAAAGTCCGCATTATACTTTGGCTTATCAGGGACAGGGAAAACAACTCTCTCTACCGACCCGGAAAGAATCCTTATCGGCGACGACGAACACGGATGGACTGACAAAGGAATTTTCAATATAGAAGGAGGCTGCTATGCAAAAGTAATTGGAATAACGCCTGAAAGAGATCCGGAAATCTACCAAGGGATTAAATAC
>JALTHX010000045.1:0-4944 GCA_027076005.1 Caldisericaceae bacterium | reverse complement strand
TCGTATGTGCACCAGAACCGTTTATCCCGAAAATCGGTTTAGGGAGAAATGTTGCATAAAGGTGATTTCTTAAGGCAATAGTCTTTGCAACAATTTTAAATGTAATAATCCTGTCCGCTGTTGTAACAGGATCTGCATACTTAAAATCAATTTCGTGCTGAGAAGGAGCAACCTCATGGTGTGAGGCTTCAATTTGAAATCCCATTTTCTCCAAGTTCAGTGCAATTTCTGTTCTCGTTTTCTCACCAATATCTTCCGGAAGCATCTCAAAGTAACTTCCTTTGCTTACAAGGTCTGTTGTGGGAGAACCTTCGTCGTTGAGTTTGAAAAGGAAAAACTCCTCTTCTACTCCATTTTGCATAGAGAAACCCATCTCTTTGGCTTCTTTAATGGCATTCTTTAGTATATGCCTCGGAGAACCCTCAAATGGTTTATGATCCACACCGTATACATTACAAATTATTCTCGCTATCTTCACATCTTTATCAAGAGTCCATGGAAGTATAGAAAAAGTACCCAAGTCAGGGATAAGCTTCATATCCGATTCTTCAATACGGGCAAATCCTTCAATAGAAGAGCCGTCAAACGCAATTCCTTCACCCAACACGCGAGGCAGCATTTTGCTGCTGATTTCGACAAGTTTAGGAAACCCAAGGATATCAACGAATTGAAGCCATACAGTATCAATTCTGGTTTCCTTCACTTTACTAAGGATTTCTTCTCTTTCCATTGTTTCCTCCTTAAAAGTTTTAATTATTCTACTTGAAATTCTAAAGAAATCAAGTATACTTATTAAAAAAGTTAGGAAAGGCTAATTTTTGAGAAAGGAGTAAATATGTGGATAACAGTAGCAAGTGGTAAAGGCGGTACGGGAAAAACAACGGTATCGGTAAGTTTGGCTCTTGCGATGGAAAATGCCGTATATGTAGATGCTGATGTAGAAGAACCAAACGGCGCAATTTTCCTAAAACCCTTAATAGAGAAAGAAATTCCTTACACAGAACTAATTCCTGAAATTCATACAGACAAGTGCACTTTCTGCGGGAAATGTGCCGATGCCTGTGTATATAAAGCAATTGTAATCTTGAAACCCCTTAGAAAAGCAATGTTTTTCCCTCAACTATGCCATAGCTGCGGCCTATGTGCATACGTGTGCCCTGTAAAAGATGCACTTATTGAGGTTCCTAAAGAAAAAGGGGAAATTCGTTTCGGACATTCGGAAAAATTGCAATTCATAGAAGGAATTTTAAATCTTGGGGAAGCATCTGCAACTCCATTAATTCGTGGGATGAAACAATATATTCCTAAGGATAAAAATGTGGTGATAGATGCACCTCCAGGTACGAGCTGCCCTGTTGTTGAAGCAACTGAGGATTCTGATTTTATTCTCCTTGTTACAGAACCCACACCATTTGGGCTGAATGATTTACAACTTACTGTAAGCGCCGTAAGAGAGATGAACATTCCTTTTGGCATTGCGATAAACAAGGCAGAAGAAAAAAGTACATTGATAGAAGATTATGCAGAAAGGGAACAAATCCCGATTTTAGGAAAAATTCCATTTGAAAGGAAGATCGCTGAGCAGTATTCAAAAGGAGTACCTGTAATTTATAGCCTGGATAACGGAAAAGAAATTTTCGCGGAAATCTATACAAAAATAAGGGGAATGGTTAAAAATGAAAAATAGAGCAAACGAAATAGTAATTCTTAGCGGTAAAGGTGGAACTGGAAAAACTACACTTACGGCAAGCCTCTCAAAGATAATAAAAAACAAAGTAATAGTTGATGCCGATGTAGATGCATCCGATCTGTTCATTTTGCTTAATCCCGAAGTTAAAAAACAGGAAAAATTTAGAGGAAAATCAGTTGCAGTGATTAATCAGGAAAAATGTACTCACTGTGGGCTGTGTGAAGAATATTGCAGGTTTGATGCAATTCATCAAGACAAAGAAGGAAATTTCACGGTAAATTTCTACAAATGCGATGGATGCGCACTTTGCACGTATGTTTGCCCCGTAGGCGCAATTAAAATGAACGAGGAAATAGTAGGTGACTGGTACATTTCAAAAACAGAATTCGGAGATATGGTGCACGCTCGTCTTATTCCCGGTGCAGAGAACTCGGGAAATCTTGTTACAATGGTAAAACATCAGGCACAGCTTATGGCAGGGGAAAAAGGATTAAACCGTATTATTATTGACGGCCCTCCAGGGACCGGGTGCCCTGTTATTTCTTCCCTTTCAGGCGCAAAGTACGCAATTATCGTTACCGAACCCACACTGTCAGGCATACATGACCTAGACCGCATATTAAAAATTGCCGAACAATTTAAGGTAGTACCTAAAATAGTAATCAACAAGTCAAGTTTAAATAATGAAAACGTTTCCAGAATAGAAAAGTTTGCTGAGGACAACAATATAGAAATAATAGGAAGGATTCCTTTCGACAAATGCGTAGTGAAAAATTTAGAGAAGAAACTCACGCCAGTTGAAGGGAATTGTGGAGAAGTAAAGGCAGAAATAGAAAAAATCGCAAAATTTACGGAAAGTATTTTTTAATACCCCTTCAGCTCGTAGAGATTCCCGTCAGGATCCTTTATAAAAACCAACTTGTCCTTTCCGATTCGTTCCTTTTCATAAACCCAAAGCCCGAATTTTCTTGCACTATTAATTATTTCTTCCCTGTTCCTTACGGCAAGTGCAATATGACTTAATCCTACATAAGGGAATTTCTTTCCGATGAATACTTCGATAAAACCATTTTCAAGCGCATAAAACAGAATATCGTAATTTTCCTTCATCCCAAATATTTCTTCAGAAAGCTTCTCATCCAATGCATACGTCCTTACGCTTTTAAGGTGCAAAATTCCTTCGAAAAAGAATTTTGCATTCTCCAACTTTGTCATTTGGATAGCACTATGCAAAAATTTCATTTTCTCACCACCTTCTCGAAAAATAAAAATCTTTTCAAGTAAAATTCATAAATCTTATAAAACCCTACCTTTGTAAAAGCCCTAATAGAAGGGTTATTCTGACTTTCAATCTCCACATTTGCATATGTAAACCCCCTGTTTTTAAAAAAATCAGTAACAAATTTTACTTCCCAATACACAGCGTTTAAACCCCTAAACTCTGGGAATGTAAAGCAATCATAAAAATATATTTCTCTTTCAGGCAATGTAAAAAACTGAAAAGTTTCTTCTGAATATGCAAAAAAACAGAAAGAAGCAAGCTTACCGTTAATAAAAGAAACTACAATATCGCTTGTATAATTCAAGCGTTCCTTAAAAACCCTGAGCTTTTCAAAACCAAAATAATCTCTAATTTCCCTTTTTATAGTTTCATCAAGGTCCCAAAATGTATAATAAATCTTACTTTCAATCTGCACTTTCTTGGGTACAAGCCTAACGTTATTTAAAGGAAGCTTATAATGATAAACAACTTTATACTCATAAATACTTCTCGTAAGAAACTTAAAAAATGTATTTGGCCCAATGCGAAACAGCGTGCAAAAAAGTAATTTAATTCTCTTCATATTTTATTATAATATCTGTATGAAAATAACAAAAGAAGAGTTCGAAAAGCTTGTAGAAAATGCTATGGAAGAAATCCCCGATTACTTTAGAAAACATATAAAAAACCTTGAGTTTATAGTAATGGATTACCCAACCGTGGAAACATTGCAACGAGTAGGAATTTACGGAAGGGGAACACTGCTCGGTTTATATGAAGGAATTCCTTTAAGAAAACGTGGGCCAGGATATCAGGGCATTCTTCCAGATAGAATCACTCTATTTATGTACCCGATTATGCAGCAAGCAAAAATGCTAAATATACCATTGAAAGAAAAAATTAAAAAAGTTTTAATGCACGAAATTGGGCATTATTTTGGCCTTACAGAATCAGAGCTCAGAGAAATGGGCTATTAACTGCTTTTTAAAATCCGCGTTTTTCTAATCAAACATATTGATTTTGTATAGTTCTGTGCTATAGTTTTTGTATGGAAAAACTATTAAGCATATCTGAGGCAGCCAATGTACTCGGCGTATCTATATCCACATTGAGGAGATGGGAAAAGGAAGGGGAGCTTCTTCCTGATGCATGCGCTAAAGGAGGGCAGAGGCGCTACAGATTATCTACTCTGATACCTGAAACAAAGAGGAAGATGAATTACAAAAGGAAAACAACAGCATATGCACGTGGATCATCCAGTGATCAAAAAGAAGACTTAGGGAGGCAAAAAAGAGTATTAAAGCTTTTCTGTGCATCCAATGGCTGGGACTGTGAAATAATTAGTGATTTAGGAAGTGGAATAAACTACAGGAAGAAAGGATTAAAGAAACTCATAGAGAATATGGAGAAAGCAGTAGAAGATGCAACTTGCCCACAAGATTGAACTTACGCCTAACAACAAACAGAAGTCGTACTTTGAGAAAGCTTCTCATATATCACGTTTTGCATGGAACTGGGCATTGGAAGAGTGGGAAAGAGAGTACAAGCAAAGCAGAAAGCCTAACGCCTTTACGCTTAAAAAGAAGTTCAATGCAGTAAAGAGGGAAAAATACCCCTTTGTCCTGGAGGTAACAAAGTACGCCTCACAGCAGCCATTCATACAGCTGCAGAAAGCATTCGTTAATTTCTTCAAAGGTACGAGCAAACACCCTCAATTTAAGAGCAGGAAACACTCTGTAAGCAGTTTCTATATAGGCGGCGACCAGATTAGAGTAAAGGGAAAGAAAGTGTGGATACCAAAGCTTGGGTATGTGAATATGAGGGAGGATGTAAGGCTTAAAGGAAAGATACTGAGTGCAACTGTAGCAAAAAGAGCAGACAAGTGGTACATCTCATTCGTAATTGAAGTAGATAAGAGTCCATACCAAAGTTGCGAGAGCCAAGCAATAGTAGGTGTGGACTTAGGCATTGAGAAGTTTGCTACTCTATCTAA
>JALTHX010000044.1:0-1547 GCA_027076005.1 Caldisericaceae bacterium | reverse complement strand
ATATTATGATATACACCGTATTGTAAAAAATATTATGGAAGCGGCAGATGACCAGGCAATCCGCGAAGGTAGAAGATACTTTAATGAAGATAGGGTAAAGCTAACCAGCACCACCAATGCCGCATCGCCAAAATTCTCATTTTATGTTTTAGGTAAAACAGATATGTACAATGTTTCTATCAATACACAGAATGGAAAATGGAATTGCAGCTGCCCTTCATGGAGAAATTCCTGCAAGCATATTGTCGCCTCTGCACTCTACCTTGTTTATAAATCTCCCGAAATATTTGGCTCAACAAGTAGCACTCCATCTTCTGATTGGGAAAAGATACTTCAACTCCAGAGGGAAAAGGATAAACTCTTCAAGGAGGTATTGACCTTTGATAAGACAGTAAGTTCGCTTACCTCTGATGATATAAGAAAGATATTTGAATAATATTTAATGAAGGAGAAAGGGAAAAATGGAAAAATTAGAAAAAAATGGTATTGACAAAATCAAAAAGGGTGGTATTTTAAACGGAAAAATAGGGGTGTCAATTTTCGGATGGGATATACATCTGCATTCCTATTTAAAATTTCATCATAAAATGATTGGGAAAAGGAGGTAGAAATATGTTTAATACAGGAAACACAGGATTTATGCTTGTTGCTACAAGCCTTGTAATGTTGATGACTCCTGGACTTGCATTCTTTTACGGTGGGCTTGTAAGCAGAAAAAATGTTCTTACAATAATGTTGCAGAGTTTTGTATCTATGGGGTGGACAACTATATTGTGGGTCACAGTAGGTTTTACAATGTGTTTTGGTGGTGATGTCGCTGGAATAATAGGAAATGGAAAGTACCTTTTCCTTCACGGAATTACTACCCAAACAGCTTTTGCTTCAAGTGCAAATATTCCAATGCTGATATTCGTAGCATACCAGATGATGTTTGCAATAATAACTCCTGCATTGATAACAGGGGCATTTGCAGATAGGGTTAAGTTTAGGGCTTATATGATATTTTTGACAGTGTGGTTGCTTTTCGTATACTTTCCGTTGGTACATATGGTATGGGGTGGTGGAATATTTCAGCAATGGGGTGTTCGTGATTTTGCCGGTGGTATAGTGGTTCATGCAAGTGCGGGGTTTGCAGCGTTAGCATCTGTATTTTTTGTCGGAAGGAGAAATGTCAAAAACGCAAAACCGCATAGTATTCCGTTAGTTGCCTTAGGCACAGCCCTTTTGTGGTTTGGATGGTATGGTTTTAATGCTGGAAGTGAACTCAGGGTAGATGCTGTAACGGCAAATGCGTTCCTTAATACGGATGTTGCCGCATCATTCGCAGCAATAACATGGCTTATTCTATCCAGAATATTCGAGAAAAAACCAAAAATGCTCGGAATGCTTACTGGTGCAGTAGCAGGTTTAGCAACAATAACCCCTGCTGCGGGATATGTGAATGTCCAAACAGCAATGTTGATTGGAATAGTAGCCTCCCTTGTAGGATATGCAGCAATTACATATAAAAATAAAAAAGGCTGGGACGATGCATTAGATGTCTGGGG
>JALTHX010000043.1:0-1557 GCA_027076005.1 Caldisericaceae bacterium | reverse complement strand
ATTGCTCCCCTTTTTAAATACCTGCCCCGGGTGATAACTGTTAAAGCTAACCATTAGCAGTTATATAATCGGCATTTATTAAGGGAAACAAGAATAACGAAAGCTAATATTTAACGGACCTTTACGTTTAGAACTTCAGATAGCTTTACAAGCTCTCCAAAAAGTTCTTTAAATTTTTCAAGTTTCAGTGACTGCTTACCGTCCGATTTTGCATGGAGCGGGTCGGGGTGTATTTCTACAATAAGTCCATCCGCACCGGATGCTATTGCAGCCTTGGAGGCAGATGCAATATAGTGCCAGTCTCCCATAGAATGGCTCGGATCGATAATAACAGGTAGATGACTGAATCTCTTTATTACAGGAACCGCACCAATATCAAGGGTATTCCGTGTTGCAGTTTCAAAGGTTCTAATCCCTCGCTCACAGAGAATTACCTTTTCATTACTCTCTTTCATAATGTACTCTGCAGACAAAAGGAACTCCTCTATTTTACCCATCATACTCCGTTTTAATAGAACAGGCTTACTAACCTTCCCCAGAGCTTTAAGAAGTGCAAAATTCTGCATATTTCGGGCGCCGACCTGAAATATGTCCGTATAACTTCCTACAAGTTCTACATCGTGTGCAGAGAGAACCTCCGTAACCACGGCGAGCCCGTGCTTGTCCGCCGAATCACGGAGTATTTTAAGCCCTTTTTCTCCAAGGCCCTGAAAGGAATACGGTGATGAACGCGGTTTAAAAGCGCCGCCTCTTATAAACTTTATATTTAGAGATTCAAGGAATTCCGCTATTGTTTCTACCTGTTCCAGGCTCTCGATAGAACACGGGCCTGCTATTACCGTGAAGTTGCCCTTGCCTATTCTTTCTCCTTTTACCTCTATTAATGTGTCATCCGGATGAAAATCCCGGGATGCAAGTTTGTACGGCTTTAATACATGCAGTATCTGTTCTACACCGGGAAGCTGGTTAAATTCCTCTTCCGGAATAGTTCTGTCATCTCCTGTAATTCCTACAATTGTCCTTATAGCTCCGCGGCTTATATGCGGATGAAAACCTAAGGATTCTATTTTGTTAACTGCATTCTCTACATCTTTTTCTTTGGCATCACTGCTGAAAATTAAAATCATGGGATTAATCTAATAAGATGGGATATAATTGTCAATTGCCGGTAAAAAACCTGCTGAAAAAGAGGGAACCCCCTCTCTCAATGGTCTAAAATCTTTACCACCCTTAGCTTCTCCGGAAACAACGGAGGGTTTGCCCTTCCCGTTATATAACCAGCAACAGTTACAGTTCTGTGCTGATACTTATCCTTTAGTTTTGATACGAGTTTCCCCTCCAGCAAATACCGTTTTTTTCCCGGACCTTTATCCTCAATAATAACCATGGTATGAGGTTCATTCCCCTGAAGCAGTACTATGCCGGTTATGGTTACCGTTTTTTCCCCGGATTTAACATTTGCACAGGAAAAAAGCAACACAAAGAGTGCAGCCAGGCCGGCTCCGGTAAAAAATGCCATTTTAACTTTTTTCATATTCCTATCTTACTATAACTGTT
>JALTHX010000042.1:0-1558 GCA_027076005.1 Caldisericaceae bacterium | reverse complement strand
GTATAATGGATATTTTAGAGATGTCAAGGAAGGTTAAATACATACAGCCGTCGGCGATTCACAAAATGTCAGCCTTGGCTGCAAAAATGCCTGACGCTGTTGCTTTGTCGTGGGCTAGGCCGGATGCACCGACACCTGACCACATCAATGAAGCGGCAATAGAAGCGATAAAAAAAGATTTAACAAGCAGGTACTCGCCGCCTCCCGGATTAATGGTCCTAAGAAAAGCTGTTGTTGAAAAGCTGAAAAGGGACAATAATATTGATGCATCTACCGATGAGATTTTAATAACAACCGGCTCTATTGAAGGCATATTTGCCGCTATTTTGGCCATTGTAAACCCCAATGACGAAGTTCTTATGCCTTCTCCTAATTATTCCACCCACGAACTCATTGTACGTATGGCTTCGGCTGTTCCAATCTATTTCCCGACCATAGAAGAAAAGGGCTTTGCACTCGATTTGGATGCAATGGAAAAAGCGATAACAAAAAACACCAAGGCTATTTTGCTGTGTAACCCTGCAAATCCTACCGGTGCCGTATTCCCCGAGGATGATTTAAAAAAATTAGCGTATATAGCAAAGGAAAACAACCTCTACATAGTTGTTGATGAGGCCTATGAGTATTTTGTATTTGACGGTGCAAAGCATTTTTGTATCGGCTCTATGCCCGAAATGAAGGATATAGTCATAGAGAACTTTACTTTTACCAAAACATATGCAATGACAGGCTGGAGAGTAGGATATAATGTAGCTGCACCGGAAATTATGGAGCACATAATGAAAACTCATACGCCTATGACAATATGTGCACCTGTTGTTTCTCAATATGCTGCACTTGAAGCTTTACAAGGACCGCAGGACTGCATAGAGGAATTTTATGGGCACTATCTTGAATGGAGAGACCTGATGTGCGAGCGCCTTGATAAATTAAACCATGTTTTTTCATATCATAAGCCGCTTGGTTCATATAATATGTTCCCAAAAATCGTAGCCAAGAGCGGAGAAAATTCAGCCGAATTCTGTATGAATCTTTTAAGGGAGGCAAAGGTCGCAACAACTCCCGGTGCTCCTTTTGGACCGACAGGAGAAGGACACCTGAGAATGAGCTTCTGTTCATCTAAGGAAACAATTACGGAAGCCTTCGACAGAATGGATAAATATTTCGGCATATAGATAATTAGGGGGATGTTGAATATCATCCCCCTTTTTTGTTTGTTACGTCATTCGGTTAATTGATTGTTTTTTTATAATTTCTCTGTACTTTTTTAAGTAATGTTTTGCATGGTTTTTTTTAGTGGGTAAAGGACAAATGAGACTCGTTACTATCGAGACAGTTTATGGAATAAATATGGCAAATATTATTAAGAGCAAGCTTGAGAGTTACGGCATACCCGTATTATTGAAATATGAAAGTGCGGGAATAACGTTTGGAATAACACTGAACGGACTCGGAAAGGTAGATATAGAAGTACCTCAGGAGTTTGAAAAAGAAGCCAGAATGTTTTTAAACCATCCAAAATAAATTATTAATCGGTTAGCTTTTCTTTTTTTGGTTA
>JALTHX010000041.1:0-1560 GCA_027076005.1 Caldisericaceae bacterium | reverse complement strand
CCCTTTTTCCCAATTATTGGGAACGATTCAACAAAAGTCTCGACGCGATGGCGAAGAAGAAAGAACGAACAGCTATTCGTATCACCATGATCAAAGGCATCAACGATGTCGAGCCAGAAAACTACGCTAAACAAATCAAACAAGCAGACGCAGATTTTGTTGAAGTAAAAGGATACATGCACATCGGTGCGAGTCAAGAACGTCTCAGTAGAGACTCAATGCCCACCAATATTGAAATTTATAACTTTACTCGAGAAATTCTCCAACATATCAAAGAAGACTACGAAATCGTTTCAGAACATCTCCCTTCGCGCGTTATTCTCCTTACTAAAAAGAAATTCAAGCAAATAAATGAAGACGGAAGTGTTGATTGGAATATCTGGATTGATTTTAAAAAATGGGATGAAGCAGTAAAATCAGGTAAAAAAAACATTCCTTTTGAAGACTATTCTAAACCAATTCCTCGACAATTCATCGGTGTGAAAATAAACACATTAACAGAAATGAGTGAAAACAAAGAACAACACCTTAAAGAAATAAAAACAATCATTGATGAAGAAAAGCCAGAATACTATTCTGTTTGCGAGACAGGCTGGGAAGGAGACTTAGAATAATCTCACTATAAGACAGGTTGCAGTGTTCAGAGAAAAAGAATATACAGGAAACACAACAAGCAAAAACAAAATAAATCGATAAAAGACACCATTGTAAAGTAGTTACAAAATAGAAAGGTTTATAAACGAGTTCAACACACAACATAATATGATTACATACAATCCTCTTGATGTGAATCTTATTAATCGACTCAATAATGCAAAAGATTCAGTTAAACAAAAATTATTCCCGCTTAGCATCTCAGAACTTATTCTCTTACCTTTGCGAAAAAATAAACCCTTCCCCATTTTCGAACATGACGGAAGTGTTAATGAAGAACGACTCAACATCATGTATGATGTTCTTCGAGCAAAAATATCAGACCTTATTTTTTACAGAGACCTCGCTTTCGAACATATCGTAGAAAAAGGACTACGAATTTATATCAAAGAAAGTAAAAAAAACTGCAAAAATAGTATAACTAACAAAAACAACAAAAAAATCAAACACGAAGGACCATTCTCAAACGAATACTATTTCAATAAAGCTCTTCTCGATAGAAGCAATTTCCCTGAAAGCATAGATAAATATATGAAACAAGGAGTAGATATATCTATTGTTGGATTAAAATATTTTAACGTTTATGGAAAAAATGAGTTCTTTAAAAATAAAACTTCATCTATGGTTATCCAATTTGGTCATCAGATATTAAAAGGATTAACTCCAAAGTTATTTAAAGGTAGTGATAAAATAATAAGAGATTTTATATATATAGATGATATTATCCAGGCAAATATAAAAGCATGTAGTCCTAAAAAAAGTGGTATCTATAATGTAGGAACAGGAAAAGCAAGAAGTTTTGAAGATATTGTAAATATTTTACAAAAAGAGCTAAAAATCAATAATGGAAAAGAATATATACCTAACCCATTTATAGGTTCTTATCAATTTTTTACTCAAGCAAAT
>JALTHX010000040.1:0-4985 GCA_027076005.1 Caldisericaceae bacterium | reverse complement strand
GCAAGATTATGTTGGTCAAGTAGGTTACCGAAGACATACACATGTTTTTCTTTACATGCATCAATTACACCGTAGCGTTCTGCATAAAGAACGTCTGCTCCTTGCTGTATTTCAGCGAGTGCCATCTCTTTTGCTTTTGTTGGATTGAACCAGCTTCCAATAAATGATACTTTTATCTTTACTTTTGGGTTTGCTTCCTTTACACCATCAATAAAAGCATTTACAATTCTGTTAACTTCTGGCACAGGCACACCTGCTACAACTCCTACGATATTGGTCTTTGTAATTTTACCCGCGATCAATCCACAAAGATATGATGGTTCCTGAATCCAATCGTCAAATACAGAAAGATTTGGATCAGCAGGGCCTTCGCCTGAACCGAATACAAACGCGATCTTTGGGTAATCTTTTGCTACACGCCTAACAGCGGCCTCAGACCCGAAAGCATCTCCAAATATTATGTTATACCCCTTGCTCGCGTATTCTCTTAAAACCTTTTCGAAGTCTGCATATCCTACATTCTCAGTCCAATCATATTGAATTCCTAATTGATCTTTTGCTTTAAGTAAGGCTTTGTGAATTGCACCATCCCAAGGCTCTTCAATGGGGGTTGCATACACAGCAGCCACCTTAATTACATTCTCTGCTGGTTTTTCAGCTGGCTTCTCTGCCGGTTTCTGTTGAGGCGCACAACCTGCGAAAACTACTGCAACAAGAAACACAGCAAGCAGTAATGCTAAAACTTTTTTCTTCATAACTACGTCCTCCTTTCTTGAATTTTGTTTAATTTTTATATTTATCTTTATCAACAAGTTTACCATGACTTATCACATAGAGAGGTTCGTCATGGTTTCGAATTGCTTCTCTAATACTACTTTCTTTCAGTACAACGAGATTTGCAACATTTCCTTCCGTTAGTTCGAAGTTTCTAACATTCATTGCTTTGGCTGCATCAACAGTTACCATATTGTACAACTTTTCCATATCTTTTCTCGTTGTCATCCATAATAAATGGGAATTAAGGAAAACAACCTCGAGCATATTGTTTCTGCCATATGGATAATAAGCATCGGAAATATCATCTTGACCTAATACAACAAGTGCGTCTTCTGCAAGCATTTCTTTGACTCTGGCGTGTAAGGGCCCTGTATGCGGGTCACTTACTACTCCCATCTGCGCTTTTTTAAGTAAAGCCACGAGCTTTTGAAAGTAAGGTTCCGGATAAAGCTGCATTGCTCGTGCATGATGTGCCAAGCTTCTCCCGATTCTACCTTCTTTTATTGTTTTTACCGCAAGCATCTCGAGAGTTTTAAGGGTAGGGTCTCCTGCGTCATCAACAAGCATTGAAATATCTTTATCATATTTTTTAGCAATTTCGAACATTGCATCAATATGTGCTTGCTCGTCTTCTTCCGTATATTCTATCCACGGAATTCCACCTACGACATCAGCTCCCATTTTTATTGCTTCCTCCACTAATCCTTTAGCTTCGGGTTCTCTCACTATACCATCCTGTGGAAATGCCACAACCTGAAGCTCTACAACATCCTTATATTCTTCTTTGGCTTGCAATAGGGCTTTAATGCCTTCAAGTTTTGCCTTGCTGTCTACATCTGCAAAAGCCCGGATGTGTGTTACGCCATTCCTTGCAGCGAGATTCAATGCTTTACGAACATTTTTTATTATCCACTTTGCATCGTATTTTTCTTTTATTCGCGCTGCAAGCTCTATTGCCGTCATTGCTTTCCCCATAGACTCACCATGGTAATCCTTTAATGCATCTTCGTCCATCATTTCAAGAGTGTAGACCTTGCAAAGGTGTAGATGTGTGTTTACAAAAGATTCTGTGACAAGTCTGCCGGATGCATCGATTTCTTTATCCGCACCCATTTCAACTTTCTCGGCAATTTTTGCTACTTTGCCATCTTTCACCGCAATGTCAAAAAGTTTATCGCCTCCCTTCCTAAGTCTTGCGTTTCTTACAAGAATTTCAAATTTTTCTCCCAAGTTATGCCTCCTTTCTAAGACTTTCTTTATAGTATTTTTGAGCAATTTTTGCTGCGTCTATTAAGGGTAAGTAGCCGGTGCATCTGCATAAATGTGCATTTAAAGTTTTTTTTATTTCTTCCTCCGTGGCGTCGGGATTTTTGGTAAATAAAGCGTACAGTTCCATAATAATTCCCGGGGTACAGAATCCGCAATGAACAGCATCAGCATCTATAAAAGCTTTTTGGATGGGATGTAGTTTGCCATTTTTAGTTAAGCCTTCTATGGTTAATATTTCTGCACTATCAAGTCTTCTAAAAAGTACCATACAACTTTTTTTTGCTTCACCGTTAATTACAACTGTGCATGCACCACATGCCCCTTGCCCGCATCCATATTTTGTTCCCGTGAGGTTCAAATTATCTCTTATTATCTCAAGCAGGGTTTCTCCGCCCTCAAAGAAGACTTCTTTTTTTTCTCCGTTTATCGTAACAGTAATGTTTTGCATATTAATCCTCCTTACTATTCTTAAGTAAGTCTTTCTCTTCCAAAGCTTTCTTTATTTTGTCAGATGTTACTGGGACTTCTTTAAAATCATAACCTATTGCAGAATAAATTGCATTTAGTATAGCAGGTGCAACACCTATCAATGGGTGTTCGCCGAGGCCACGGGCTCCATATGGGCCTGTTGCATCCGTTGTTTCCACAAATTTTATTATTTGTTTTGCGGGTAAATCTTCTATTCTGGGAAGTTTGTATCTTATTAAGTTCGGATTAGCGAGTTCTCCGTTTTCTTTAAAACGTACTTCTTCCATAAGCGTTTCGCCTATGCCCATTAATACTCCACCGAGAACTTGAGCTTTTGCCCCTTTAGGATATATTACTTTTCCCACATCAATTGAAGTTGCAAACTGGTCGATATAGATTTTTCCTGTTTGTTTGTCAATTTTTACTTTGCACCCTTGGAATCCCATAGTGTAGCTTCCTCCTGTTCTGCCCAGTCCAGTTTCCGGGTCCGGATTCTGCACACCAGGAAGTCTGTAATAACTTGTAACATCAACAATTTCTCCTACTGTGGTTCCGTCTTTTGTGATGTATCCCCTGCAAATATCCTTTACTGCTATGCGAGCGTCAGGATAAGAACGGTCATATACATATTCGCCATCATATTTTAGCATATCAGGGTCACGTTTTAAGACAAGGGAAGCATTTCTTTTTAACGTATCAATTGCCTTATTGGCCGCGCGGATAATTGCATTGCCTCCCTGAAACGTAAACATTGAGCCAACAGTTTGCCATTCCCAGGGGGAGTATTGTGTGTCTATTTCATTATAAACTCTAATTTTATCCGGTGACATCTTGAGTGCTTCTGCTGCTATTTGCCGTGCTACGGTCCATAAACCCTGACCAACATCTCCTCCGGCCATGTTCAAAGAAACGGTTCCATCAGCATTAAACTTAATATGGCATCCCTTAGACGCAAATGTCGCAGCTTTAGGAGCTTTTATCAGCCCTGCATAACCTACTCCATAATAGAATTTATCATCCTCTTTTACGTCAAGCTTGGGAGGTATTGCCTCAAGCACATTATCAGTGCACTTAAGTAGGTCCCCGTCACTCTTCTTGAATTTCTCGCCTACAACGTTAGTTTTTCCTTCCGTTATATAATTTTTCTTTCGTAATTCGTTAGGAGACATTTTAAGTTTTCTTGCAAGTATATTCATTATTCTTTCAATGGCGAATTCTGATTCCGGGTGTCCGTACGCACGCAGAGCGCCAACCGGAGGAGTGTTGGTATAAGCGGAATATCCCTTTACATGTGCATTGGGAAAGTAGTATACGCCTCCTGATGTTTGGACTGAAACTATTAAAACATTTGAGCCGGTATCTGCATATGCACCCGTAGAAAGATACAAAGTTTCTTCGAGCGCAGTAAGCTTTCCATCTTTTGTTGCCCCGACTTTTATATGTGCCCTTATCCCCCTTCCTATAAATGTGCTGGTAAAATCTTCTTTTCGTGTTAAGCGTAATTTAACAGGCCTACCTGGCACAAAGCTTGCAATATATGCAACAAGTGGTTCTATTCCAGGGTCAGATTTGTACCCAAAGCATCCACCTATATGAGGTATGTGAACTCGAACATCACTGATATTTTTCCCGAAGAATTCTGCCACTTGTTCTCTAACAGCAAACGGACCAACATTAGATGTCCAAATTTCCAATGTTCCGTCGATGTGGTGAAGTGCGATTGTTGCATGAGGTTCTATTGCAACCGAAGACATATGATGAAAATAAAATTCATCTTCTGCCGTAACGTCTGCTTTTTCAAATCCGTTTTCTATATCTCCTTTTTTAATCTCGTGCGAAATTGCAATGTTTGTCCCCGGAGTTGGTTTGTAAAGAGGCGAAACATAGAAGTATTTTTCGCTATGTTCGTGTATTAAAGCTGCATCCTTTTTTAGCGCCTCAAGAGCATCCGTATAAACAGGAAATGGTTTATACTCTACCTTGATTTTACTTAGAGCAGCCCTTGCATGCCTTTCAGTGTCTGCGATAACTGCTGCAACGGGTTCGCCTATGTATCGTACTTTGTCCACGGCCATTGGCAACCTATCATGAAGGCAATCACCAAATGGGTGCTTAATGTTCTTGCCTGTAACAACTTTTACTACTCCCTGCATTTTTTCGGCTTCGGATGTGTCTATGGACAGTATTTTTGCGTGAGCGTATTTTGGATACAGGATTTTCGCGTATAACATTTGAGGCAGTTTAATATCGTCAACAAAAATTGCCCTACCCGAAACCCTTTCAACTGCATTAGGTCTTTTTGCATCTTTGCCGATATATTTATACTCCATATTTCCTCCTCGTATAATATATTTGTAGAATAGATAGTAAGATATATATCTGTTCTATACATTGAAATTTGTTATTTTCTCTTCGGGAGGAGGTTGAAGAAAGCTGTTTCCTCCTCGGGAAAGGTTGACAAAGGATACACT
>JALTHX010000039.1:0-5001 GCA_027076005.1 Caldisericaceae bacterium | reverse complement strand
CTCTCTACCATTGCACCGGGCCAAACTGCGCTGGAACTCATAAAGAGAAGAATTCCTGTTACCTTCGCTTTTTCAAGTACGTCGCTTATCGCATCTATTTTGCTATCTGTGCCGCTGGGTGTTTATTCCGCTTTAAGGCAGTATTCTATTTCTGATTATATTCTCACATTCTTTGCGTTTTTCGGAATGTCTATGCCGACTTTTTGGTTTGGCATTATGCTTATATACTTGCTTGCAGTAAAGGTTCATTGGTTTCCTGCGGCAGGTTTTCACAGAGCCTTTTTCACGATTAAAGGTATGCCCGTTGAATTTAACGATGCACCTTGGATTATGAAATTTCTTGACGAGGCCTGGCATTTAACCCTCCCGATCATTGTGTTAACTGTTTTTGAGGTGGGTGCATGGCTTCGTTATATGCGGTCTTCAATGTTAGAGGTGAAAAGCCAAGATTACGTGCGTACGGCACGTGCAAAAGGTTTGCCTGAGCAGACTGTTATCTATAAGCATGCATTTAGGAATGCAATAATCCCTATTATTACACTTATCGGTTTGTCATTTCCCGGCCTTATTGGGGGAGCAATGATTACGGAAACGGTTTTCTCCATTGATGGGATAGGAAGGCTGACATTTAAGGCAGTTATGTCACAGGATGTTTTTGTTGCAATGGCGCTTATTATGATATTTGCCATTCTTGTTGTAATAGGAAACTTCCTTGCGGATATACTATATGCAGTAGTAGACCCAAGAATCAGGTATAGTTAGGAGGATTATGTTATGGCAAATGAAAATTATGTAGAGGGTGGAACCGAAACAAGTGAAAGCTATAGTTATTGGCGAAAAGTGTTCCAGAGGCTCAAAAAGCATAAAATAGCAATGGTTTCGCTTTGGATTCTTGCAGTTTTAATGTTAATGGCTATTTTTGCAAAACCACTTTCTTTTGGTAATGATCCGTATACCTATATTAAGGCTGTGCCAGGAGCTCTTCGCCCGGAACTTGCACCTCCGAGCCCGGCGCATCCGTTAGGATTGGATAATATGGCAAGAGATGCCTGGTCGCGTCTTCTTTACGGCGGGCGTGTTTCGCTTGCAGTAGGCTTTATCTGTAGTTTTGCCGGTGCTGCCGTTGGATTAATTTTTGGCCTTATCTCCGGGTATTTTGGTGGAATTACGGATATGCTCATTATGCGTTTTACCGATTTTATGCTTTCCCTCCCAGTCCTTCCTTTAATGATTGTTTTAAGTGCTGTTATTAAAGGTTCTCTTTGGACAATCATTTTTGTTATTTCCGTATTTAGTTGGATGGGAGTTGCGCGCCTTGTCCGGGGCGAAGTGCTTTCTTTGAAAGAGCAAGAGTTTGTAGAAGCAGCGCGTGCAATAGGCGAATCTCCAGGTAGAATTATGTCTATTCACTTGCTTCCAAATTCAATGTCTCCTGTAATTGTTGCTGCCACTCTTGCAATAAGTGGTAACATAATTTATGAAGCAACACTTTCCTTTCTTGGGCTTGGTATTAGACAACCTACACCCAGCTGGGGAAATATGCTGAATGGAGCCCAGACATTTATGCTTACTGCACCATGGCTTATGTGGTGGCCGGGCATTGCGATTTTAATCACTACTCTCGCGTTTAACTTTCTTGGTGACGGTTTGCGTGATGCACTTGATCCGCGGCTTTATAGATAGGGGTGAAATAAATGGAAAAAGAGATATTATTGGATGTAAAAGACTTAAAAACATATTTTTATACAGAAGACGGAGTTGTTAGAGCCGTTAACGGCGTCAGCTTTACAATACATAAAGGAGAAGTCCTTGGTTTGGTTGGTGAAAGCGGTTGTGGAAAAAGCGTAACATCTTTATCGGTAATGCGCTTAGTGGACGCTCCTGGTAAAATTGTAGGAGGTGAAATAATTTTTAAGGGAGAGGATTTACTAAAAAAGAGCGAGGAGGAGATGAGAAAGATTCGAGGCTCTGAAATAGCAATGATTTTCCAGGAGCCGATGACTGCACTTAATCCTGTTTATACAATCGGTGACCAGATTAGCGAAGCAATCCTTACCCACCAGGATGTAAATGAAGAAGAGGCTAGGAAAAAAACTGTAGAACTCCTTGATATTGTGGGCATACCTGATCCAGATAAGCGTTTTGACGAGTATCCTCATGAAATGAGCGGCGGAATGAGACAGAGGGCGATGATTGCAATGGCGATATCTTGTAATCCGGACCTGCTTATTTCGGATGAGGCAACTACTGCACTTGATGTTACAATCCAGGCACAGATTCTTGAACTAATGAAAGATTTACAGAAAAAAATAGGAATGGCAATCTTGTTTATAACACATGACCTTGCGCTTGTTGCCGAAATGGCTGATAGTGTTGCTGTAACTTATACCGGAAAAATTGTTGAATACTCTGATGCAAGGAGCGTATTTAAAAACCCCCATCATCCATATACATACGGATTATTAAGCTCTATTCCAAGCTTGCTTTCAGAGAAAACAAAAGAACCTTTGCCTGCAATTGAGGGAATGGTTCCCAGCCCTTACAAAATGCCCACTGGATGTCACTTTAATCCACGGTGTCCGTTTGCAACCGATATATGTAGGAAAGAAATGCCAGAGTTGAAGGAAACTTCGCCCAATCATTTGGTCAGGTGCTTCCATCCGGTTAATGCGAAGGAGGAAGTATCATGAGCGATAAAAAGGTAATTATCGAAGTTAAAAATTTAAAAAAATATTTCCCGGTCTTAGGGGGGGTTTTTAGTAAGCCTTTTGCATGGGTAAAAGCGGTGGACGATATCTCGTTTCATATTTTTGAAGGAGAAACATTTGCTCTTGTAGGCGAAAGTGGTAGTGGAAAAACTACGACTGGTAAAACGATTTTAAAACTCTATGAGCCTACAAGTGGGCATATTATATCCGAAGGCAAGGATATCTCTAATTACAGTGCTTCTCAGATGAGGCCTTTACGCCGTGATATGCAGATTATATTCCAGGATCCTTATGGCTCTTTAAACCCAAGGCTGCCTGTTGGTGAAATTATACGTGAACCGCTTGTAGTTCACAAAATTGGGAACAAAAAAGAACAAGAAGAAAGAGTTGTTGAAATTATGAAGTTGGTTGGGCTCAGGCCGGAGTATTTGCATAGATATCCTCATGAATTTTCCGGTGGTCAGAGACAAAGAATTGGAATTGCAAGAGCAGTCGTTTTAAACCCTAAATTCATTGTGGCTGATGAACCTGTATCAGCTCTCGATGCTTCTATTCAGGCGCAGGTACTTAACTTATTACTTGAGCTTCAGGAGAAACTTGCACTTACCTACTTATTTATTGCTCATAACCTTGCAGTTGTAAGGCATGTATCCGATAGGATTGGTGTAATGTATTTAGGCCAAATTATGGAAGTTGCAGAGACTCAGGAGCTATTTGATACTCCGTTGCACCCATATACACAAGCACTTCTTTCTGCTATACCGGTGCCTGATCCGGACGTTAAGAAGGAAAGGATTATTTTACAGGGCGATATTCCATCCCCGATTAATCCACCGTCTGGATGTCCTTTCCGAACGCGTTGTATGTATGCAAAACCAATATGTGCAGAGAAACGCCCGCCACTTATTGACGTGGGAGATGGCCATTATGTGGCTTGCCACTTCGTTGGGAAAGGCAAAAAAGTGGAATATAAAAAGTCTTGATATTTCGTTATTTTTACAATATAAAAATAAATGTCCGCCTGGTACCTGGTACGAAGCGGACATTTTTTAATTCTGTGCTTGATTTTTACTGTAAGTTCTATACAATTGTAATCATGAAAATTAAAATTTGTTTGAGATCAAGGGTAAGTATATCTAATGAATAAAACGTTTATTTTTACTTTTATTTCTTTGCTTGTTGTTTTGGCAGACCAGTATACGAAATATTTGGTCAGGCATAAGCTAATAGAGGGAAGAAGTGTAAAATTGATAGGAAAAGTTGTTTATCTTACCTATTTAAAAAATAGAGGTGCTGCTTTTAGTATTTTGCAAGGAGGGAGATGGGTTTTTGTTGTTATAGCTATTGCGGCCGCGGCTTTAATAATTGCTAACATAAGACTGGTTGTTTCCAATGGGTTATTATCTGTGGGAACGGCTTTATTGCTTGGAGGAATTGTAGGAAATCTTATTGATAGATTTTTTTTGGGATTTGTAACAGACTTCATAGATTTTCGTTTTTGGCCGGTATTTAACATTGCAGATTCTGCAGTTGACATAGGCTTATTAATTATATTTATTTATTTTCTTTTTTACGGAAATGGGAAAAACTTTAAAAGCCACTTATAGTGAAAGGTTAGATCTTTTTCTTTCGGAAGAGTTGGAAAATTTTTCTCGTGCACATATACAAAAACTTATAAAAGAAGGAAAGGTTTCTGTAAATGGATTTTCAATAAAACCATCCTTTAAGTTAAGCGTAGGGGACATTATCCGAATTGAGGATGAAGAACTGAAAGAGTTAAATTTGAAGAAGGAAAACAAACCTCTTAAAATTTTGTATGAAGACAAATATCTCCTTGTAGTTGATAAAGAGGCAGGAGTTACTGTGCACCCGGTTGGCAGTAAAAATGAAAATACATTAGTTAATAGATTACTGTTCAACATAAAAGACTTATCAGGTATTGGAGGAGTAATAAGGCCGGGGATTGTTCACAGGATTGATAAAAATACATCAGGACTATTAATCGTTGCCAAAAATGATGAGGCACATCTGAAATTATCTGAAATGTTGAAGTTACACGCCGTTGACAGAAGATATATAGCCCTTGTAAAAGGGAATTTTCTTACGAAAAGCGGAAAGATTGACTTGCCAATTAGTAGAAAAAAGGGGGAAATAAAGATGTGTATTGCTCCCTTTGGCAAAAGAGCTTTAACACACTTCAAAGTTATTGAAAAAATAGGAAAAGAATTTTCTCTTGTTGCGGTAAGGCTTGAAACCGGGAGAACTCACCAAATCAGGGTGCATTTTTCTTATC
>JALTHX010000038.1:0-1587 GCA_027076005.1 Caldisericaceae bacterium | reverse complement strand
GATTTACTAAGTTCCTTTCTAATGTTTGTATAAAACGGCGTAAGTTTGTAAACAATAAAAGTAATTATTAAAATATCCTCAAATTTTTCTATTGTCCTTATGTCTCTTCCCAATATTCTTGAAACAGCCTGTCTGTTGTAAATTTTCCCTACCTCAGAAGCAATAAGCCGGACAAAATCCTGAAATTTCTGAAAATTGGCTTTACTTAAAAGGCCTGCGACGTCTCTTTCAAGATAAACAGAGAAAAGAGAAGAAAATAACCATTCTTTTCTCTGAGAAAAAGTAACAGTTTCCGGATAGCCTCCTGCCATAACATATTTGCCCCACTGAGCCGACAACCTTTCACCATACAATTCATTCAATTCTTTCATATCATCTGCTTTATACATATGCAATCTTTTATCAGGAAGGATACTATTTGCTTTTAGAAATTCAAGAAAAGAAAAAGGGTAAAGAACAAAAGCAACCTGCCTGCCTGTTAAGTGTTCTTTTATTGTTTCTTTTATGCCCAGCGTAGAAGAGCCGCTTGTAATTACTCTGATATTATTCCTTGTATCATAAATCTGCTTGAGAATAAGCCCGGCATTTTCTAACCTCTGAATTTCATCAATGAAAAGGAAAACATCATCTTTTGTATCACTTTCTTCTTTGAGTATCTTCAAAAACTTTCTCGTATCAGAAAACAGAGGATGGAGGTCAAAATAATCCATTGAAGCATAATATAAATTTTTTGGCGCAACTCCTTTTTTAAGAAGGCTGTTAATCAACCAGCCCATAAGGGAAGATTTTCCACTCTGGCGGGGGCCATAAATTGAGATTATCTTTTTGCTTTTTAATGCTTGAACTAAATTCTGCCCTATGGCCCTTTCAATGAAATTTGCGGGCATAAGCCTGTCTATTTCGTCCTTTTTCCAGTATCCTAAATTTATCCGTTCCATTTTTACATTGACAATGCCATTTTTAACAGGCTAATTATACATTACCAATGCAATTTTGTCAAGGACATCTTTGTTTTACCAAAAGTATTACATAAAACAAAGGAAATATCTTTAAGGAGCAGGCTGGCAAAAGCCGCTTAAATTAAATTTAACTTGACATCTTCAACTCTATTATAGTATAATTTGGCTGAGTGGTAAGTCCTTTCTAAACGTTTTGAGGTATTCCCATCCATCTGGTTGGTAAAAGCCTCAGAAAGAATACGTTTAGAAGGCTCACTCGTTTTTTATTTAAGATATACATCGTCAAATTTGATTTTACTTCCAAAAACATTATACCAGCGATAATCCCGCCGTTCATATTTTCTAAAAATACCCCATGCAAACAAATCAGCCGTATTCAGGCAGAGATCTTTTTTGGAATCTTCATGTTTAATAGATAATGGTATTTGTGGATCGATTCTGCCTTTTGATATAATACTCATAACTGCCCATTTTGACAAATGGAATTGAAAAAATGTGCTTATTTTTGTCCATTTCTTTTTCTCAATATGCCTTTCCTCTTCTTTTTTCCATAAACCCGGCCTTTTCTGCTGGATTTTGGGAAAGATTAAAAGGTATTTCACTATACATCAAGGCTCTCTCAGAAAAC
>JALTHX010000037.1:0-1594 GCA_027076005.1 Caldisericaceae bacterium | reverse complement strand
GTAAAATCCCGATAAATGCGGAAATCAGCCTCCCATTGCTTAAAATAGGGGGGGAAGTGGTGCTGTGGAAGGGGGAAAAGGATATAAGCAAGCTTTCCCTGTTTGAGCCTTTTATAAAAGAACTTGGGGGAGCTGTGGATAAAATTGTTCCGTATAAACTTAGCGGTATCCCTCAGGATAGATTTCTCCTTGTTTTAAAGAAAGAAAAGGAAACTCCTCGTAAGTTTCCCCGTACGTATTCTACGATGAGAAAAACCTTAAAAAAACGATGGGGAATATAAAAATCGATTTTTTTGGAGTACCTCTTGCGGTAATTGTTGTGTTTATGCTGTTAGAATATTTGTTGTTTGCAGTTTTCTATTTTAACAGCGCTATTTTAATATTATTTGCCATTCTCCTATTTGTTACGGGCGTGATTTTTATGAAAGCAGCCGGCAGAACGGCCTCTCAGGCAAAAGAAGGATATTTTTCCGCACTTTCTGCTATTTTTATATATTTCTCAATTTTTGAAATTCCGCTTTTCCTAAAATTTATTACGTTAAAATTTGCGGGATTTGTTTTTGTTATTTTATTCTTACTTTTTATAGTCCTACAGAGAGGTAGCTTTAAAAATATAATAATAAATACGTTAATAATATTTTTCCTTATTGCAAAGATGCTTTTCAGCATACAAAACCCTACTTTTGCATACTACTCCATTGTTACGGGAGGGGCATTAATTTTATCCGCTTTTATTATTTACAGGTTTGGGAACAGGCAGATGTCATTTGAAAGAACACTTTTTGCACAGCTCTCTTTACCGGTATCTATTATTGTAATGCTTTGGGGTATAGCGAGGCTTGTGCGGTGAAACTCCCCATTATTATTGGGCATAGAGGTGCGCGATTTACTGCCCCGGAGAACAGTATCCCTTCTTTTTTGAATGCAGTGAGTTTTGGTTCTGACGAAGTAGAGCTTGATGTACACCTCACGAAGGATAAAAAGCTTATTGTTTTGCATGATTCTACTCTGCGGAGAATTAACGGGAGCAATGTATTAACGGGCAGCTTGACTTTGAAAGAGGTTAAAAACCTGGATATATCCCATCTCATAAAAAAGGGGACTGAGAAAGTTCACATATTCGTAAGATTATTCAAAATGTTCAAAGAAGGGCAATTTTTTGTAGAGTTAGAAGAAATAGAAAGCAGGAAGTTGTATAAATATGTGGTTGAGGTATCAAACGATAGTGTGCAAAGATTAAAAAAAGTAGTCTTTCCGAGAGATGGCATTCTTATAGAGGAGAGAGAAATATTGTTTGAATGTGCAAAGCAGAGAAGGGAATTTAAAAATATTCGTATTCCCGATCTTTCCGAAGTGCTAAATGTCCTGAAAGGAACTAAAATAGATATTGAGATAAAACGCGGTGAAAATTTTTATCCCGGTATAATAGATGCTTTAATAAAAGAAACCAAAGAATTTGGATACGATAACATTCAGTTTTCTTCTTTTAACTATTTTACGGTTAAAGAAATAAAAAAGCGTTATCCGTTTGTAAAAGCGAATAGGCTGTATGCAATCCCATTAAACCCGGTGAAAGCATCATTAGGAGTGGATG
>JALTHX010000036.1:0-1611 GCA_027076005.1 Caldisericaceae bacterium | reverse complement strand
ATATTGAATACAGGCAAAAAGACAGGTTGAGGTTAAGAAAAGATTAGTGAATGAGTAGATGAGGCATAGTGCCTTGTGCGTAGTGCTTCGTGCTTAGTTGAAAAAAAGTAATGGGCGATAGGAAGTGAATGAGTAGATGAGAAAATGGGTGAATGAGTAAAGGATTAACAAACGTGTTCGTGATGGTGATTCGTGAAAAACGAAAGAGATAAGAAAAACGGTGATACGATGATATGGTGATACGGATAAGTTGAATGTTAAAGGTTTAAGGTTGAAAATTGCAGATTAAAAAAATGTAAACGGGAGGAGTGGGTACTTTCTTTTTAATTTTTTACCTTTAACATTTAACCTTTTACCTTTAACCATATTATTATGGACACGCATCAAGGTTTTTATTACTTCCCACTTCTTACTTCTAACTTATTAAACAAAGGAGGTATATAGATGATAGACAAAGATAAATTTCAATCAATTGCAGAATATATATTTAAGAAGAAAACTGTTGACGATGTTGTTGTTTACCTGAGTTCAAAAGATAATGGGCTTACAAGATTTTCGAATAATGCATTAAGTCAGAATGTATCCCAGCACAGGGAGGAAATTACCATTGAAGCATATACAGGTAAGAAGAAGGGTTCAGCAAGCACAACATCCTTCAACAAAAAAGACCTCCTGACTGCATTAAGGTGGGCTGAGGAGATTGCCCGTTCATCCTTTGATGACCCTGAATTTATCTCGCCACTCTCCCCGCAAAAATATATACCAATTCAGGGATACAGCAAAGCAATAGAAAACGCACCCCTGAAATTAAGGGTAAATACTGCAGGGAAAATTATAAATTACGCAATGAGAGATAAATTTAACTCATTTGGGAGTATTTCTCATACCATAATCAAAGGAGGTGTTGCAAATACAAGGGGATTGTTTGCATTTGATAAAATGTCATCGGGAAAGATTACATTTACCGTAAAAGGAAAGAAAGGTAGTGCATATACGGAAATACTAGGTACAGATTTTTCCTCTGTTGATATAGAGAAGGAATACCAGAGATTAAAAGAAAAGGTAAAACTTTCTGAAAATCCTGTGGATATACCACCGGGAAAATATACCGTAATTCTTGAGCCACTTGCATTCTCAGATTTGATTATGTGGTTTTACCCTTCCCTGATTGCAAGAGATTGCGATGAAGGCAGGAGCGCATTCTCTGGTAAACTCGGAAAGAAGATTGGCGTTGAAAAATTCTCGTTGTATTCAGATTCAAAAAAACTTAGGATGTTTTCCTTTGATAATGAGGGACACAGGCTAAAGAAATATTACTGGATAAAGAATGGAGTTTTAGAAAATCTTATATACTCGCGATACTGGGCAAAGAAGAAGAAAAGGAAATCCACAGGATTTCCGCCCGGGCTTATTGTTGATGAAGGAAGCAGTAGCTTAAAACAAATGATTGAAAGCACCAAAAAAGGTGTATTGCTTACACGATTCTGGTATATCCGATATGTGAATCCAAAAGAGCTTGTTTTAACAGGAATGACAAGGGATGGATTTTTCCTGATAGAGGGAGGGAAAATAGTAAAGGGTTTGAAAAATATGAGATTCAATGAAAGCCTA